>CAYXVA010000058.1:0-7603 GCA_964467975.1 uncultured Oscillospiraceae bacterium
ATCTCAGCCTTGCAGTCGCCGTAGGTGAAGTCCTGCTCCTTGCCGCCGACAATCGCCTTCTGGTCCTTGAGGTCGGCCGGGACGGTCCAGTCGAGGGTGATGTTGCTGAAAGGAGCCTGGGTGCCCCAGCGCGACGGGGTGTTCACGCCGTAGACAAAGCTCTGGATGCACTGCTTGACTTCCTTGTAGTTGAGGTTGTCCACCTTGACGAAGGGGGCCAGGTAGGTGTCAAAGCTGGAAAAAGCCTGTGCTCCGGCCCACTCGTTCTGCATGATGCCGAGGAAGTTGACCATCTGGTTGCAGAGCGTGGAGAGGTGGCTGGCCGGGGAGGAGGTTATCTTGCCGGGAATGCCGCCGAGGCCCTCCTGAATGAGCTGCTTGAGGCTCCAGCCGGCGCAGTATCCGGTGAGCATGGAGAGGTCGTGCAGATGGAGGTCGGCATTCTTGTGCGCGTTGGCTATCTCGTCGTCGTAGATCTCGCTGAGCCAGTAGTTGACGGTGCTGTTCTCCTTGACGCGCCAGTCGCTCGCGTCGAGGTAGCTGTCCACGACGTTCTTGTAGTCGAGGTAGGTGTTCTTCATGTTGCGCAGCTTCTCGCGCTGGCGGCGGTAGAGGATGTACGCCTTCGCGACGTGCTCGTAGCCGCCGCGGGAGAGCACGGCCTCGACGCTGTCCTGGATGTCCTCAACGGCGATGGCCTCGTTCTCAATCTTGCCCTGGAAATCGGCCGTGACCTTGAGCGCGAGGAAATCTATAATGCTGTCGTTGTACTCGGTGCCGGTGGCCTCGAAGGCCTTCTTTATCGCATCGCTTATCTTGTTGATGTTGAAATCGACTAGTTCGCCGTCTCTCTTTTTAACCCTGTACATCTTTCGTCCTCCTGTATATCCTTTTATGTATAAGCGCGCACTGTTGGCGCTGTGTCGGTGTCGGTCTCATATCCCACGCACTCGCACGGACGGCACAAGCGGTCTCACCAGCTCGGCCAGCTCGTGCATCTCCTGCTCGGTAAAGCCCTCGAGGCCCTGCCCGGCTATCAGGTCGCCGGAGTCCTTAAACTCCTGGATGTAGTACTCCTTCGCGCCCGCTATCCACTGCGCAATGCCGCCAAAGTCGTCGACCGTGTGCAGACCCTTGACCGCCGTTGTGCGGAACTCATAGTCCACGCCGCAGTGCATGAGGTAGTCCGCGCTCTCTCGTATGGGCGCAATCTCAAAGCCCGGTATGCCCACGAGCTTGCCATAGTTCTCCGGCGCGGCCTTTATGTCCATGGCCACCCGGTCGACGAGCCCGGCGTCCACTATCTCCCGGAGCCGAGCCGGGAAGGTGCCGTTCGTGTCGAGCTTTACGCTGTAGCCCAGGTCCTTGATTTTCCCAAGCACTCCCGCTATCCCGGGATGCATGAGCGGCTCGCCGCCCGTGACGGCCACGCCGTCGAGCACGCCCCGGCGCTTTTTCAAAAACGCGAGCAGGTCGTCAAGCTCCATCGAGTCCTTCGGCCGCTCCGGCAGAGCCAGCGAAGCGTTGTGACAGAAGTGGCAGCGCAAATCGCAGCCGGCCGTAAACACCGTGCAGGCCACCTTTCCCGGGTAGTCCAGCAGCGTCAGCTTCTGTATTCCGGCTAAAAACACACCTCTCTCCTCCGTTTCGAGCACAAAAACCCGCTCGCCGGGAAGAGCACATCTTGCGGTCTCGGGAGCGTCTGTATCACAATATATAGTGTTTGCCGGCCGTTGTCAAGTAGCAAAGGACACAAAATCCAGATTGGAACCTTTCGTAACCAAAATGTAAATTCTCTGTGTCTGTGCTGTTAACCGTCGCTCTCTTATGTCGCCCTGCGGGCGCATTTTTGTAACCGGTGGCCCGCGCAGGCCCGGCGCGCCCATATACTATACCACAAATCGCGCAAATAGTGCTTGCAATTTTCTCGCGGATAAGCGACAATAAGTAGTGCAATATGCCATGGGTAATATGCCCATTGACACTAGATATAGATTGAGGTGACGCTTTACATGAAAGGTCTGGAGCTTTGCAGGCTCTATTATAACGAGGTCGGCGCCCCCGCGCTCAAGGCGCAGTTCCCCGAACTGATGAACCGGGCAGCCGTTGGCCTCTCCGGCCAAGGCAGCGACTGCCTCGGCCTCGACGACGAGCTCTCGCGCGACCACGACTTCGGGCCCGGCTTCCTCGTCTGGCTGACGGACGACGACTTTGAGAAATACGGCGCGGCGCTGCAATCGGCGTATGACGCCCTGCCGCGTGAATACCGCGGCTTCGAGCGCAAGCCGACGCATACAGGAGCTCAGCGTGTCGGTGTTATGTCAACTTCTAGCTTCTACAGCTACTACATCGGCTGCCCCGGCGTGCCGGACACGCTCATGAAGTGGGTGCGCATACAGGAACACTTCCTCGCGACCTGCACCTCCGGCGAGGTGTTTGAGGACAACCTGGGCGAGTTTTCGGCGATACGCAACGGGCTTCTCCCCTGCTACCCCGAGGACGTGCGGCTCAAGAAGCTCGCGGCCCGCGACGATGGCGCAGTCCGGGCAGTACAACTACTACCGCATGATGCGCCGCGGCGACGTGTTCGGCGCGAGGCTCGCGCTCGCGGAGTTTTTAAACGGCGCGCTCTCGATGATGTACATGCTCAACTTCCGCTACGAGCCCTTCTACAAGTGGCAGTTTGCCGGGGCCGAAGGGCTCGTCGCAATGGGCGACGCACTGCCCTATCTCAAGGACATAGCCGCGAGCTCCACGCGCCGCGACGACGTGAGCATCGCAAACGACATCGAGGCCGTCTGCGCAATTGCAATAAAGGAGCTCAAGCTCCAGGGCCTCACCGACGCCGAGGGCGACTATATTGAGCCGCACGCCTACTCTATCATGGCGCACATCACCGACGAGACCGTCAGAAATCTGCACGTCATGGAGGGCTGAGCGCCCGCGGGAGAGGAGATTGCACCAAATGGACGAGCTGAAAGCCATCATGGAGAAGTTCGCCGCCTCGGGCTGGGATTTGATTGCAGCCCCGGCGCGGCAGTGGCTCTCCGGCGCTGCGGACACAGACGCGCTCGCGGCGGCAATCAGGCAGGCCGACGCGGAGTGCGGCAGCTGCGGCTGCGACATGGACGCGCTCTACAAGCGCGCGCTGGAGTTGCTCTAACTACTGAAACCCGAATCAACTTTTATGGAGGACTGTCATGGACAAACGTTACGAAAAACTCATCGCCTGCCGCGACTATGTGCGCACGCGTACGGACTTTGTGCCGAAGGTCGCGCTCGTGCTGGGCAGCGGGCTCGGCGGCTTTGCAGAGCATGTGGACGTCGTGTGCGAGGTGCCCTACGGCGAGATACCCGGCTTTCCGGTCTCGACCGTACCGGGACACGCGGGCAAGTTCATCTTCGGGTATGTGGACGGCGTACCCGTCGTCTGCATGCAGGGGCGCGTACACTACTACGAGGGCTACGACATAGCCGACGTCGTGCTGCCCGCGCGGCTTATGCACGAGCTCGGCGCGGAAATACTCTTCCTCACGAACGCCTCCGGCGGCGTGAACCCGGCGTTTGAGGCGGGCGACCTCATGCTCATAACCGACCACATTGCCTGCTTCGTGCCCAACCCGCTCGTCGGGCCGAATATTGAAGAGCTCGGCACGCGCTTCCCCGACATGTCGAACATCTACGACCCGGCGCTCTGCGAGGTCATCCGCTCCGTGGCCCGCGAAAACTCCATCGCGCTGCACGAGGGCGTCTACTGCCAGCTCACCGGCCCGAGCTTCGAGAGCCCGGCGGAGATACGCATGCTGCACGCCCTGGGCGCGGACGCCGTCGGCATGTCCACCGCCGTGGAGGCCGTCGCCGCCAACCACTGCGCTCTGCGCGTGTGCGGCGTGAGCTGCGTCTCGAACAAGGCCGCAGGCCTCTCCCCCGTCCCGCTGAGCCACGTAGAGGTTCAGGAGGCCGCCGACAAGGCCGCCCCGCTCTTCACCAAGCTCGTGCGCGAGAGCATAGCCGCAATGGGCAGCTGAGCGCACTGCACGCACCATACGCATACAAGCTCAAAGGCCGCCCCGACGGGGCGGCCTTTTTCAGGTCATC
Source organism: uncultured Oscillospiraceae bacterium (assembly GCA_964467975.1). GTDB lineage: Bacteria > Bacillota > Clostridia > Oscillospirales > Oscillospiraceae > Scatomorpha. The sequence goes on from CAYXVA010000058.1 coordinate 4,099, forward strand.
TTCTCCTGTTTGACCTTGTGGTCTATGATATGGCGGCTCGCGAGCTCGGCGCGCACCTCGTCGGGCGTTATACCCAGCTCCACCATGAGCACCAGCGCGTGGTAAGCGAGGTCTGCGAGCTCATATATGGTCTCGCGCTTATCCCGCGCGTGGCCCGCGATTATGACCTCGGTGCTCTCCTCGCCGACCTTTTTGAGTATCTTGTCGAGGCCCTTTTCAAAGAGGTAGCTCGTATAGCTGCCCTCGGGCTTCGTGGCCTTGCGGTCGACCAGGAGCTTATAGAGCCCGTCTATCGAGAACGGCTCGGGCTCGTCGCCCGGCACCAGCTCGTTGAAGAAGCATCTCTCCGCACCGGTGTGGCAGGCGGGGCCGGCCTTGTGCACGCGCACCTCGAGCGTGTCGTAGTCGCAGTCGGCGGTTATGCTCACGACCTTCTGCCGGTTGCCGCTCGTCTCGCCCTTGCGCCAGAGTTCCTGGCGACTCCGGCTCCAGAAGCAGGTGTAGCCCTCCGCGAGCGTTATGTCCAGCGCCTCGCGGTTCATGTAGGCGACCATGAGCAACTTGCCGTTGTCCGCGTCCATGACCACGGCGGGGATAAGCCCGTGGGAGTTGAATTTCAGCTTGTCGTACACTGTCTTGTCCATTTTATCCACCTTACAACCTAACATTTATGCCGTTTGCGGCCAGTTCCTGTTTCAAATCGGGTATCGCGACCTCGCCGAAGTGGAAAATACTCGCGGCCAGGCCCGCGCTCACGCGCGGCACGCTCTTGAAGAGCGTCACAAAGTCCGCTATGCTCCCCGCGCCGCCCGAGGCGACCACGGGCACGCGCACGCGCGAGCACACCGCGTCGAGCATCTCGAGGTCGAAGCCGCCCTTGACGCCGTCGGTGTCGATGCTGTTGACGACCACCTCGCCCGCGCCCGCGGCCACGCAGCGCTCTATCCAGCCGAGCGCCTCCATGCCGGTGTCGTCGCGCCCGCCGCGCGCAAAGACGCGGAATTCGCCGCCCACACGTTTTATGTCAACCGACAGCACCACGCACTGGTCGCCGTAGCGCTTCGCCGCCGCGCCGACGAGAGACGGGTCGCGTATCGCACCGGAGTTGACGCTGACCTTGTCCGCGCCGCACTTGAGTACGCGGTCGAAGTCGTCGAGCGTGTTTATCCCGCCGCCGACGGTGAGCGGAATGAACACCTTAGAGGCCGTCTCGCGCAGGATATCCGTGAAGATGCCGCGCCCCTCGGCGCTCGCCGTGATGTCGTAGAACACAAGCTCGTCCGCGCCGCGCGCGGAGTAGTATTCCGCGAGGGCGACCGGGGAGTTTACGTCCCGCAGACCCGCGAAGTTGACGCCCTTTACAACTCTGCCGTCGCGCACGTCGAGGCAGGGAATTATACGTTTTGTAATCATTTTGCCGCCTCCACCGCTTTTTTGAGGTCTATTGCGCCGGTATAGTACGCCTTGCCGACAATCGCGCCGTACAGATTAAGCGCGCGCAGCCGCTCTATGTCCTCCATGCCCGAGACGCCGCCTGAGGCGACGAGCTTGATGCCCGGGTGCGCGGCCATTATCTCGCCGTAGAGCGCGGCGTTGGCCCCGCGCATCGCGCCGTCGCGGGCGATGTCCGTGCATATCACGGTGTCCACGCCGAGCGCCGTCATGCGCGCGAAGAAGTCGTCCGCCGTGACGCCGCTGCTCTCAAGCCAGCCCTTTACGGCCACGACGCCGTCGCGCAAATCGCAGCCCGCCGCTATTCTGTTTCCGTACTTCGCGACGGCGTGTTCGAGAAACACCGGGTCGCTCACCGCTGCAGTGCCGAGTATCGCGCGCTGCACGCCCGCGTCGAACACGCGTGAGAGCGCGTCGAGGCTTCGTATGCCGCCGCCGAGCTCGATGAACGCGCCGGTGGCCTTGTAAATCTCGCGCACGGTGCCGAGGTTCGGCATATCGCCGTCGCGCGCACCCTCGAGGTCGACCATGTGTATCTGCGCCGCGCCTGCCGCGGCGAATTGGCGCGCGACGGAGACCGGGTCGTCGCTGTAGACGGTCATCTGCGCGTAGTCGCCCTTGTAGAGCCGGACGGCCCTGCCGCCGTACATGTCTATCGCCGGGAAGATAAGCATGCTCAGCCCTCCATTGCGCAGAAGGCGCGCAGTATGTCGAGGCCCACAATGCCGCTCTTCTCCGGGTGGAACTGGCAGCCGCAGACGTTCTCCTTCTCCACGGCGGCGGCGATATCGAGCCCGTATTCCGTCGTGGCCGCAAGGCTGTCGGCGCAGCCGGAGGCGTAGTAGCTGTGCACGAAGTAGACGTGCGCGCTCTCGCTCGTGTTTGCGAGTATACGGCTGGGCTTTGTCATGTGCAGCGCGTTCCAGCCTATCTGCGGGATGTCGAGCCCCGCGGGGAGCGTGCCCTCCATGCCTATGACCTCGCCCTTCAGGAGCCCGAGGCCACGGTGCTCGCCATACTCGAAGCTGCGCTCGAACAGGAGCTGCATACCCAGGCATATCCCGAACAGCGGCTTGCCCGCGTCTGCGGCGGCGTAGACGGCCTTGTCCATACCCGCGGCGCAGAGCTTGGCGTAGGCGTCCGCGAATGCGCCGACGCCGGGAAGTATCACGCGGTCGGCCTTCAATATCTCTTCCGAATCGCTCGTGACCACGCTCTCGGCGCCTATAGCGGCGAGCGAGCACTTGAGCGAGAACAGGTTGCCCACGCCGTAGTCGATGATCGCTACCATCACAGCACCCCCTTTGTGCTCGGGAGCGCGTCGCCGGTGACGGCCACGGACGCTTTGAGCGCGCGGGCGAGGGCCTTGAACATGCCCTCGATGATGTGGTGCGAATTCACGCCATCGAGCTGCCTTATGTGCAGCGCGAAGCCGCCCGCATTGGCGAGCGCCTGCATGAACTCGTGTGCGAGCTCGGTGTCGAAGTCGCCCACGCGCGGTGCCGGGATCTCGGCGTTATAGCGTAGGCAGGGCCGCCCGCTCAGGTCGACGGCGCAGAGTATCAGCGCCTCGTCCATGGGAATAATCGCGCTGCCGTAGCGCTCGATGCCCTTTTTGTCGCCCAGCGCGGTTTTGAGCGCCTCGCCGAGCGCGAGGCCCACGTCCTCGACGGTGTGGTGCCCGTCGACGTGCAGATCGCCCCGGCACGCGAGAGTGAGCCCCATGCCACCGTGGCGCGAGAGCTGCTCGAGCATGTGGTCAAAAAAGCCGAGCCCGGTGGAGATTTTCGACTCTCCGCCGTCCAGGCAGAGCGTGAGGGCAATGTCCGTCTCGTTGGTTTTGCGGGTTATTGTTGCAGTTCGCATGATTATCACCGTTATCCTTTATTTTCCCGGGGCGTTTTTTAATTTTGAAAAGAGGAAGCGCCCATAGGCCGTCGAAAGGAAATTCAATTTTTGATGCCGGCTTGCGCCGCGCTCTCTGCACCACCCCATCGCCCCCTCCCCGAGGGGGCTGTCGGCGAAGGCGACTGGGAGAGTTGCCGGCAAGGCT
>CAYXVA010000059.1:0-1898 GCA_964467975.1 uncultured Oscillospiraceae bacterium
TGACCATACTCGGCGAGGCCGCGCTCTCGGACGACGACAAGCTCTACGCCAAGTTCGCCGACGAGTTCGAGCAGCGCTACGTCAACCAGGGCAACGAGACAAACCGCACGATTGAAGAGACGCTCGACCTCGGCTGGGAGCTGCTGAAGATCCTGCCCAAGCGCGAGCTCAAGCGTATCAAGCCGGAGTACATCGAGAAGTACCTTCCCAAAGACGACGACGGCGAGTAAGGCGGTGATGTAATGCCTAAATCCGCTGTTACCCCGACCAGAATGGTGCTCAACCAGCTCAAGGGCCGGCTCACCACCGCCCGGCGCGGGCACAAGCTGCTCAAGGACAAGCGCGACGAGCTGATGCGCCAGTTCATGGAGGTCGTCAAAAAGAACAAGGAGCTCAGGAAGAAGGTCGAGGACGGCATGACCGGGGCTTTCGCCTCCCTGACGGTCGCGAGCGCGATAATGTCCCCCGAAATGCTCGAGCAGAGCCTGCTCTACCCGAGGCAGAGCGTCGAACTGGGCATGAAGTTCAAGAACGTCATGAGCGTCAACGTCCCCGAGTACACCTTTCGAACCAAGAACAACGACCCGAGCGAAATCTACCCCTACGGCTTCGCGCAGACGAGCGGCGAGCTCGACGACGCGCTGGAAAAGCTCGCGCGTGTGTTCGAGGACATGCTCGAACTCGCGCAGGTCGAAAAGACCATGCAGCTGCTGGCCGAAGAGATAGAAAAGACCCGCCGCCGCGTCAACGCCCTCGAGTACGTCATGATCCCCGAGCTGGAGGAGAACATCCACTACATCTCCATGAAGCTCGCCGAGAACGAGAACTCGACAAAGGTGAGACTGCTCAAGGTCAAAGACATGGTGCTGCAAAAAGCGCACAACTACAGCTATTGAGAACAAAACTGGCCTCTCGCAGAGAATTCTGCGGGAGGCCTTGCTTTATTTGTGCCGCGCGGCGATCGACTTGAGCGTTTCGATGGCCGCGCGGCCGATAAGTGTCTGCGGGAGGTCCTTGAGCAAGGGCAGGTCGTACATGAACGTGTCCCGCCCTATGACCGAGATAAGGCCGCTGAGGATATACTCAATCTGTATTTCATCCATAGCGCCGAGGTTTTCGCGCGGGATGCCCACCTTTGAGTACCAGGTTTCTTTCAACGTCTCCTTGAGTATGGCCGTCAGCAACGGAAAGCCGCTCCTGGCAAACAGGTGCACTTTCCTTATGGCGGACAGCAGCGCGGCGTCCCCGGCGGCTTCGGACGGCAGACCCTTGCCAGATATGACGAGTTCCATGAACATCTCGCTGGCGCCGCCGGTGAAAACGTTGCCGAACGCGAAGGCGGCTACCTCCTGCACATTGCGGAAGTGGTAGTACACCGTATTCCTGTTCAGCCCCGCCTCCTGGGCCAGGCGCAGCATGGTCACCGCATGGAACCCATCCTTTTCAAGTACGCTCCAGAACGCCGATTCAATTTTGTGCTTGGCGGAATCCTCATAGCCAAGCTGCCTCGGCCTCGACATTGACATATACCCCCATTTAATTAGACACTATGCTCAATTATGCCTATTTATTATACAGGAGAACCTGCTAAAATGAAATAGAAAATTACGGGAAGCCGGTGTTGTCAATGAAGTTCGTCAAGGAAAAGAACACTTACATTTTTATCTTTCTGGTCGTTTGCCTGACCGTTGCAGACGCCGTGTTTTGGGCCCGGCTTTCTCCTGTCAGGCAGCTGGTCACAGTATTCGCGGTGCTGGCGGCGGCGCACGAAGTCGAGGAGAAGATCTGGCCGGGCGGCTTTTCGATTTGATGCTCAAAAAATTCGGGCTTGACAGCGCCAAAGCGGATCTGGGCCGCGCCACATCTGCGGTCAGCGTCTACTGGTTGTTGCTGCTCGC
>CAYXVA010000059.1:1998-7533 GCA_964467975.1 uncultured Oscillospiraceae bacterium
GCTGCTCGCCGCCGCAGCAGTCTACGCGATTATAAGACTTAATGGGTATGGCCTGGTGAGCGCGGGCGGTTATGTGGGCGGAGCCGTGCTGATGGTCGCAAGCTTCGCGTGCCTGGACCTGTTTATACTTTCCGGGGTGGGCATGAAGCTTTCAGACATCCGAGCTGTAGCCCGCGGCATGAGAGGCAAATGAATAAATACGCAGAGGCGAAAAGCCCGCAGCTGTTGCCGCGGGCTTTTAATGCAGTTGGCTGTCGTTTTGACCGATGCGGAAAATTCGCCACGTGTACACGGCGCTCGGCACGGCGAACAGCGCCGCGCACACCCAGAAGGCAAGGCTCTGTACCGGAGTACAGAGCTTCAGCGCAATGGCGAGCGCGCCGAGGGCTGCGAAGAGTACGGCCGGGTACAGGCTGCGCCGGCGCATGTCGCGCAGCACCTCGAGCTCGTCCTCGGCTGAAGTATAGAGCTTAAACTCGCCCGGCTCGGCCCGTCGCTCAACTATGAGTATCTCGCGGTCGAGGTTCGTGCGCTCGGAGCTTATGCGCGCGCCCGGCTCGCCCGTCGGGTTCCAGCGCATTTTGCCGTAGGACCACTGCAAATTCACGTTCTTAAACCACGTCCTGTACTCGAAGCCGGAGAGGAACTCGGCGTAGTCGTCCCCGTGCGCTCGGGAGAAGTTGCCGACGAAGTCCGCGGCGTACTGGTATTCGCCGGGCTCGCACTTATCGAACGTGTAGCGGAGCTTGCCCGTGTCAACCAGTCGCCAGCCCCGGGCAGCCATTTTGTTGAGCCACTTCGCCTGGAGAGTCAGCATCGGGCCGAAGTACCTGTATTTCACCACTGCAGTTCACCCCCTTGAGTATCTCCTCCGCCGTATCAGCCAACTCACGCAGGCGCTCGAGCTCTCCCCTCGCCACTGCGAGGCCGTCGGGCGTTATGACATATTTCCGCCGCCTGGAATCCCCGCCGCAGGGTTCTATCCAGCCGCGCTTTTCCAGCGTGCCCAGCGCGCCGTAGAGCGTGCCCGCGCCGAGGCTGAGCCGCCCGTGCGTGCGCTCGGATACGAACCGCATCACCGCGTAGCCGTGGCGCGGCTCGCACAGCGCGAGCAGGATGTAAAACGTGACCTCCGTCAGCGCCCCGCTGTGTGCCGAATCCCGCATATACTCACCTCCATTATTACGTTTAGCGTAATAACTATATCACTAAATGTAGTAATTGTCAAGCCCACAAAAAAGCGTGGAGACGCAGTATGCCGTCTCCACGCTTATATTCACCACTTATGCACACTATTTTGAATGATATTGGGTACAATTCTCCACTTCTTTGTGAAATCAGCTCAATATTTGTGTTAATTTCCCCACCTTGTTCACGCCGGCAGCGCGCCGGTGTCGTCGCGCACAAGCGTCACTTTGCCGGCAACGGCGTCGGCGATAGCGCGGTCCCCGGGCTTGAGCATGCCGGAAAGCAGGGCGTCGGCCGCAGGGTCCTCCAGCTCGGCGGCGATGGTCCGCCGCAGCGGGCGCGCGCCGCTGGCCGGGTCATAGCCCTGTTCTGCAAGCGCGGCAAGGGCCGCGTCGGTGACGGTCAGCGTCACGCCCAGCGCCTCAAGCCGCTTTGACACGGCCGACACGAGCCTCGCGGCGATGCGCAGCACGTCGGCCTTATCCAGGCGGCGGAACAGTATCGTGCCGTCCACGCGGTTGAGAAATTCGGGCCGGAAGGTCTCGCGCAGTTCGCGCATGACGTCCTCTCGCACCGCCTCTCCCCCGTCGCCGCCGGCGAAACCCAAACGCGGCCGCGAGTCTGTTATCGCCCTCGCGCCGACGTTGCTGGTCATGACAACGATAGTGCTCCGGAAGTCGGCCCGGCGCCCCGTGGAATCTGTGAGGTGCCCGTCGTCCATTATTTGCAGCAGCAGGTTGTAGACGTCCGGGTGGGCCTTCTCTATCTCGTCAAAGAGCACCACCGACCAGGGCGCGCGCCGCACGCGCTCGGTGAGCTGCCCTCCCTCGCCGTAGCCGACGTATCCCGGCGGCGAACCTATGAGCTTGCTGACAGCGTGCTTTTCCATATATTCGGACATGTCAAACCGGATCAGCGCGCCCTCGTCGCCGTATACGGCCTCGGCCAGCGCCCGGCACAATTCCGTTTTGCCCACGCCAGTGGGGCCCAGGAAGAGGAAGCTGCCTATGGGCCGCCCTGGGTCGGAAAGGCCCGCCCTGCCACGGCGAATGGCCCTGGCCACGGCCGTCACCGCCTCGTCCTGGCCGATAACCCGCCTGTGGAGCACGTCCTCAAGCGAGAGCAGGCGGTCGGCCTCGCTCTGAGTTATCGACGCTGTGGGCACGCCCGTCCAGTTAGCGACCACGGCCGCCACGTCGTTTTCCGTGACTGCGCGGCCCTCGCCCGATATGTGCACGGACGCCGCGGCTTCGTCGAGCAGGTCGACGGCCTTGTCGGGCAAGTAGCGGTCGCAGAGATAGCGCTGCGAGAGGCGTATCGCGGCGCGAACCGCGGCGTCGGCAATCGCCAGGCCGTGGTGGCTCTCAATCATGGGCAGCAGGGCGTAGAGCATCTTCTCGCAAGTCGCCTCGTCCGGCTCCGGCACGGTCACGGGCTGGAAGCGGCGCTCGAGTGCGGCGTCCTTTTCGATGTGCTTCCGGTACTCCTCTGGCGTCGTCGCGCCGATTATCTGCACTTCGCCGCGGCTTAGCGCCGGCTTGAGGATATTTGCCGCGTCGAGAGCACCCTCGGCCGAGCCCGCGCCGACTATCGTGTGCAGCTCGTCGATAAATATGATGACGTCTCCGGCCTTCTCCACTTCGCGCAGCACGCACTTGACGCGGTCCTCAAAGTCGCCTCGGTACTTCGTCCCGGCCAGCATGGAGGCTATATCCAGCGAGACTATGCGCCGGCCGATAAGCTCGCGCGGCACGTCCCCCCTCGCGACGCGCCAGGCCAGGCCCTCAGCGACTGCGGTCTTGCCCACGCCCGGCTCGCCCACGAGCACAGGGTTGTTCTTTGTGCGCCGGGAGAGTATCTGGATGCAGCGGCCTATCTCCGCGTCGCGGCCCACAACGGGATCGAGCCGCCCATTGACGGCCATCGTCGTGAGGTCGCGGCTGTACATGTCCAGCGTGCGCGTCTCCGCACGGCGCAGCGGCATCCTGACGGTGGTCTGTTGCTCCGTGCCGGACCGGCTCTGCCTGTTTTCGCCAGGCACGCCGAAAAGCGCGAGTATGGCGCTGTGGACTTCCTCGGTCTCCACCCCGGCGTGCTCTATCACGCGCACTCCCGCGCAGCCCGGCACGCGCAGCACGCCGAGCAGGATGTGCTCGGTTCCAACGTATCCGTGGCCTAACCGCCTCGCGTCCTGGGACGCGTGCTCGAGGGCGCTGCGCCCGTTGGCCGTCAGGCCCTGCTCCGGCCCTCCCTGTGCTCCCGAGCCGCTCACCTGCACGGCGGAGCGCGTCAAGTTCACCATATCCAGCCCCAGCGACGCGAGCACGCGCGCGCCCAGTCCCTCGGTCTCCGCCGCGACACCCAGCAGCAGATGTTCCGTGCCCACATAGCTGTGACCCAGCGACGCCGCCGCATCCCGCGCCGACTTTATCGCCGACGACGCCCTGTCCGTGAATCTTACGCTGTTTCTCATATGTCCATGCCTCCTTGCGTCATTATATGGCCCGCCGCGCGCGAGGAACGCCGTTTTGCGCGGCATATGTAAGTATTGCCAGCTCGGGTGCGATATAGACACGGCGCGGGAAGTTTGCCGTTGCGCCTGGAGGAAAAGAGTGCTACAATATTCCCCATGAACACGACTTTTCCAAAACTCAAGAGAATCGCCGCGATAAATGACGTATCCGGCTTCGGCAAGTGCTCGCTGACAGTCGCGCTGCCCGTAATCTCCGCGACGGGCGTGGAGTGCGCCTGCATACCCACGGCGCTTTTGAGCACGCACACGGGCGAGTTTACCGGCTGGACCCGGCGCGACCTCACGGACCAGATGCTGCCAATAGCGCGGCACTGGGCCTCGCTGGGCATTGAGTTTGACGGCATCTACTCGGGCTACCTCGCCTCGCCGGAGCAGGCACTTATCGTGGAGGAGATAATCGGCACCATCGCCGGAGAGAACACGCTGGTGATATGCGACCCGGCGATGGCCGACAACGGCGAATACTACGCGGGCTTCGACGGCGGCATGGCCGAGGCCTTCCGGCGGCTGTGTGCCCGCGCGGACATCATAACGCCCAACGTCACCGAAGCGGCGCTGCTCTCCGGCGTGGAATACGAGCGTGCGCCGCACTCGAAGGAGTACATCGACCGCCTCTTCGACGGCCTCGAGCGCCACGCTGGCCGCTACGTCGCCATAACCGGCGTGCACCCCTCCGACGGCGTCATCGGCACTGTCGTGCGCGACCGCGTAACCGGCGAGAGCCGCAGCGCCATGAGCCGGGCGTATCCCGGCATGTTCTACGGCACGGGCGACATCTTCACAAGCGCCCTGTCGGCGATGCTCGTGCGCGGCGCTGGTGTGGGCGACGCGCTCGACGCGGCGAGCGCCCTCGTGCGCGAGAGCATAGAACGCACGTATGAGCGCGGCACCCCGCGCCCCTACGGCGTGGACTTTGAAGGCACCCTGCCGGAATATGTGCGACGGGTTGAGGAAATTTTCGCGTAGAGAGAAAGGACGTGCGGCATGCGAAAACGCCTCATTGCCCTACCGGCGCTCTGTCTGGCGCTCGCGCTGCTCCTCGGCGGCTGCTCGGGCGACTGGACGGACGGCAGCGAGGCCGCCGTCGCCGACGCGGTGCGCTCCAGGCTCGGCCTCGCCGACGGCATCGAGCTCTCAATAGTGGGTGTGGCCGTCTCCGGCGAGCACCGCCTGGTGTGGCTCTCGCGCGGCAGCGACGGGCGCGACTATGTGACTGCGCACTTTTACGTCCCGGACGAGGACCGCTGGGGCCTTGTTGATGTCGACAGCAGCGTCACTGAGAAGGCCCGCGGCGTCTATGTCTCCTACTGGACTCACGGCGACTCCTACCTCGTGACGAACCCGGACTGCGCCTATATGGAAATGGGTTCCGAGACCATAGACGTGGACGCGCTGCCCTTCGTCATAAACAGCTCGCCGCCGTCGGCGTGCGCTTTTTACAGGAGCGGCGGTGAGAGGATTGAGTGACCCGTGGCCGCGCAGCGCGGGGAAATTCAGGAGGCTGATTGTATTTGACTTATCGTAAATGGTGCTGGGTCTCGCGGGTGATCGCCGTTGCGGGCATCGCCTTCGTGGTGGCAGGTGTGTTCACCTCGGGCGGCGTACTGAGCTTCAGGAGCGTGCTCACAGACATCGGCCTCGGCTTGCTGGTGCTCATGGCCGTGCTCGCCACTGTAACTCTCAAGTGCCCGAAATGCGGCACGCGCATCCCAGAGGGGCTCAGCCACAAAATTGTACGCTGCCCGCACTGCGACAGGGATCTCAGATAAAAAGCAGCCGGAACAATGTTGTTCCGGCCGCTTTCTTTTCACCAA
>CAYXVA010000060.1:0-7515 GCA_964467975.1 uncultured Oscillospiraceae bacterium
TCAATGCTTTTCAAGCCCCGTCAACAGCGTTTGTGCGCTTTTCTGTGCGCTTTTGTTCGGTTGGAGGGTGAGGCCAGAAATGACATACTAACATTTTAGGATATAAAAAAGAAAAAGTTCTGAAAACACAATGCTTTCAGAACTTTTCTCTTGGTGGAGATAAGCGGGATCGAACCGCTGACCTCTTGAATGCCATTCAAGCGCTCTCCCAGCTGAGCTATACCCCCGTGGTGTGTGGTGTTCACTTTGACCACTCTTGCGCGTTGCCTAGTTATAATAGCAGACTGCGGGGGATTTGTCAAGAACTTTTTTCGAGTTTTCTACGCCTTTCTTTCTGAAACACAACATGGCCCCGGCGGCGTCTGGGGCGGCATGGAGGCGAGGGATACAAGCCGCTTCACGCGCCGCCGGTGTGGTATAATGTATAAAACCACACGTTTGGAGGTGCGCCATGGAAAAGGAAATTCTTGAAAGCAGGGCAGCACAGTTTGTGTGCGAGAACGCGCGCAACTATGTCTCCCCCTCCGAAGCGCTCAGCCCGGAGCTGGCCGGGATGCGCATTTACGACGCGCCGCTCATCGGATATGCGCGGGCAAACGATCCCCTCTTCACCGGTCTGCAAAAGCCTGAGGCTGTTGGGCCGCAGTTCATGCTGCCCGGGCAGTGGCTCGAGGGCGCCGAGAGCGTCGTCAGCTTCTTTCTTCCCTTCTCCAACGAGGTAAAGCGCAGCAACACAGGCGGGAATCACACGTCTAAACAGTGGCTGCACGGCCGCATTGAGGGACAGAGCATGGTGATGGAGCTATGCGAATTTCTCGCCGGGGAGCTGTCCGCTGAAGGCTTCCGATGCGTTGTGCCCTGTGCTGATGCTAGGTTTAAAAGCGTCACGGCGCCCGACCCCGCGGTTTGGGACGGCGCGGTGTTCACCAGCAACTGGTCGGAGCGGCACGTGGCCTATGTCTGCGGCCTCGGCACCTTTGGGCTCTCAAAGGGGCTCATAACCGCAAAGGGCGTGGCCGGGCGATTCGGCAGTATCGTCACCACGCTTGCCCTTGCGCCGTCTGTGCGGCCGTACAGCGGCCTTTACGACTACTGTATCCGCTGCGGGGCGTGTGCGGCGCGCTGTCCGGCGCAGGCCATTACGCTCGAGCATGGCAAGGACCACCTCAAGTGCGCCATGCACCTGAACACCACGCGCATACCGGGCGCGCCCTACTACGGCTGCGGAAAATGTCAGTGCGGCGTGCCGTGCGAGTCGGGGATACCGGGCCGGAAATGACAGCAAAAAGGGGACCCTCGGGGTCCCCTTTTTATTATTGTTTTTACTTGAGGAAGCCTGCGACGATCTGCTCTTCGGCTTCGGCTTCAGTGAGGCCGAGGGTCATGAGCTTGACTATCTGGTCGCCTGCAATTTTGCCTATCGCGGCCTCGTGGACGAGGCTGGCTTCGACACTGTTGGCGGTTATCTCGGGTATGGCCTGGACGTAGCCGTTGTCCATGACGATGCTGTCGCACTCCGAGTGCCCGTAGCACTTGGAGTTGCCGTTTATCTTCATGTACAGCACCTGGCGGGAGTGGTCGCGCGCGACGCCGCGGGAGACGACGTTTGCGCTCGAGTCCTCGCCGTCGAGGTCAATCGTGAAGTCGGTCTCGCTGGTCTGCCGGCCGTGTGTCATGAGCTTCTCGGCCACGACGAGCGTCGCACCGTCGGCAATCTTGGCCTCGGTGATGCGCTTGGTGGAGTCGACGCCCTTTATCTGCGTGGTGTCCATCTCCAGATAGGCGCCCTCTTCGAGGTTGATTATCGTGGTGGGGTTCATGATACGTTCACCGGAGCCGTCGCCCTCGGCGTAGTGCTTCTCAACGTACTTGAGCTTGGAATTCTTACCGACGTAGAAGGTGTGGATGCCGTCGTGCTGGCTGTCCTGGTTGCCGCAGTTGTTTATGCCGCAGCCCGCGATTATCGTAACGTCGCAGTCTTCGCCTATGTGGAAGTCGTTGTACACGAGGTCCTTGAGGCCGCTCTGCTCGATAAGCACGGGTATGTGCATGCTCTCGTTCTTGGTGCCGGGCTTGATGTAGATGTCGATGCCCGGTTTGTCGGTCTTGGATACGATGTCTATGTTTGCCGTGGTGTTGCGCCCGGCGAGCTGGCCGTCGGAGCGGATGTTGTATGCCCCCTCGGGTACACCGTGCAGCCCGGCTATTTCGGCCAAAAGGGCCTTCTGTATTGCGTCAAGCGCCATATTGTTGCACCTCCTCAGACAGCGGCGAGGCGGCCGCAGGAGCCGTTCCCGCCTATGAGCTTGGGCAGCATCTCATCCTTCGGGCCCTGTTCGGTTATGCGGCCGTTCGCTATCACAACTATCTTGTCGGCTATCTCGAGTATGCGTTCCTGGTGAGAGATGATGAGTATGCTGCCGTTAATTTCTTCGTACATCTTCTCGAACACTGCTATCAGGTTCGAGAAGCTCCACAGATCGATGCCCGCCTCCGGCTCGTCGAAGAGCGAGAGCTTTGTGCCGCGGGCGAGTATGGTGGCTATCTCAATGCGCTTGAGCTCGCCGCCGGAGAGGCTCGCGTTCACCTCGCGCTGGATGTAGTCGCGCGCGCACATACCCACGCGGCTGAGGTAGTCGCAGGCCTCGCTTATGGTTATCTTCTTGCCCGCCGCCAGCTGCAGCAGATCATAGACCCGGATGCCCTTGAAGCGCACCGGCTGCTGGAAGGCGAAGCTTATACCGAGCTTGGCGCGCTCGGTGATGCCGAGGCCGGTGATGTCCTGGCCGTCGAAGATTATCTGGCCCGACGTCGGCTTGACGATGCCTGCAATCACGCGCGCGAGCGTGCTCTTGCCGCCGCCGTTGGGCCCGGTGACGGCGACGAAGCGCTCGCTCACCGTCAGGTTGATGTCGTTGAGTATTTCCTTTGTGCCGTCCTCATCCTCGGCGGCATAGGATATGTTCTTTAGTTCGAGCATAGTTATCCCCTTTTAGACTTCGTAGTTTCTTTTTCAAGCAAACTTACAGCCCTCTCCCCTGCGGGCTCTCCCGCAATCAAGGAGGCGTTCAGACCCGATGCGGCGCGGCACATCTAAAAGCCGTCGCTGTCCAATTTGTGGCTCAGGTCCTTTTTAAACACTATCTTCGGCTCTTTGTGGTGTATGAGCCGGTTGATGTTCCCGGCGTGCTTTATGACTACCAGAGCAACGCTCACGCACGCGAGCGTGAGGCACAGCCCGGAAAAACCGTTGGCGAGGAGCGTCACGGGCACGCTTATGGTGCTGATCACGCTGCCGAGCGACACATAGCGCGTCGCCGCCACGAGCACGGCAAAAATGACGAGCGCGATTATCGCGGCGCGGTAATCCACCACGAACACGCACGAGACACCCGTCAGGACGCCTTTCCCGCCCTTAAAGCCGTAAAATATCGGGAATACGTGGCCAAGTATGAGACAGAATGTCGCGACTAACCGTCCGACGGATGTGAATTCCGTCTCAAACCCCTCGGGGGCCGCGAAGCCAAGCAGCAGCCCGCCTATCAGCGTGCCGAGCACGCCCTTGAGCACGTCTATGGCTATCACACCCGCGGCGCCGGTGAGGCCGTAAGTGCGGTAGAAGTTGGTGAGTCCGGCATTCCCGCTGCCGCTGCGGCGTATGTCGCTGCCAAACAGGACGCGGGAGACAATTATGGAACCGTTTACGCTGCCCATGAGGTAGCCTATAATCGCGGTCAACGCAAGCATGAGCGTAATAAGCATTCCTACTCCTTATCCCCCTTCTGCCGTATCACAATGCGGATTGGTGTGCCTTCAAGCCCGAAGGCTGCGCGTATCTGGTTCTCGATATAGCGCTGGTAGGAAAAGTGAAACAGCTCGCGGCTGTTGCAGAAAATGACGAAGTTCGGCGGTCGCACGCCCGTTTGCGTCATGTAGTAAATCTTCAGCCTGCGTCCCTTGTCCGTGGGCGGCTGCTGCCGCGCCTGGGCATCTGCGAGCACGTCGTTGAGCATGCCCGTCGTGATACGAGTGGCGCTCTGCTCGTTTACGTAGTTGACGAGCTCGAAGATGCGCTCCGTCCTCTGCCCGGTCAGGGCCGAGATGAAGAGCACCGGCGCGTAGGACATGAACGCGAGGTCGCGCAGTACGTCCTTTCGCATCTTGTCCATCGTCTTGCCGTCTTTTTCGACCAGGTCCCACTTGTTGACGATGACGACGCTGGCCTTACCGGCCTCGTGCGCGAGGCCCGCTATCTTGGTGTCCTGCTCCGTCACGCCCTCGCGTGCGTCTACCATTATAAGACACACGTCGGCCCTGTCAATAGCCAGTTTGGCGCGCATGACGGAAAATTTCTCAATCCTGTTGTCGACCTTGCTCCGGCGGCGTATGCCGGCGGTATCTATAAACACGTATTTGCCGTACTGATTTTCAAAGTAAGTGTCCACGGCGTCGCGCGTGGTGCCCGCGACGTCGGAAACTATGACGCGTTTTTCGCCCAGTATCAGGTTTATAAGCGAGCTCTTGCCGACGTTCGGCTTGCCGATAACGGCGACTCGGATGACGTCGTCGTTCTCCTCGTAGGCGCTCTCAGGCGGGAAATGCGCCACGCACTCGTCGAGCAAATCGCCCGTACCGTGGCCGTGGACGGACGACACCGCGATGGGGTCGCCGAGGCCGAGGGAGTAGAACTCGTAAAAGCCCGGGTCAACGTCGCCGGTGGAGTCCATCTTGTTCACGACGAGTATCACCGGCTTGCCCGAGCGCTTGAGCATGTCGGCGACGGTCTTGTCCGCGGCGGTCACGCCGGTGCCTATCTCGGTGACGAGGATAATGACGTCCGCCGCATCGATGGCTATCTGCGCCTGCTCGCGCATGAACATGAGTATTTCGCTGTCCGCCGTCGGCTCAATGCCGCCGGTGTCGACGATGTCAAATTTCCGCCCGTTCCACTCGCACTCGGCGTAGAGCCTGTCGCGCGTGACGCCCGGCGTGTCCTCGACTATCGAGAGCCTGCGCCCGGCGAGGCGGTTGAAGAGCATGGACTTGCCCACATTGGGGCGCCCTACTATAGCTACAAGGGGTCGGGACATTTGTCCACCTCCGTGAGAATCAAGTGAAAAGTGAATAATGAATAGTGAAGAGTTGTGGTGTTTCGGAATTTTAATTCCGAAACCATTTCAATAGCCCAGCATGGCGTCTAGGAGGTCCTGGCCGCTGGAGCCTATGGGGACTACGGGGACTCCGAGGGCGGCTTCGGCCTGCTCCAACGTCACGTCGTCGAGGAACACGCCCTCGCCGTGGCGGAGCATTTTCGACGGTATCAGCACGCGCTTGCCCAAGTCCTTGCCTTTGAGCCGGGCGATAAGGTCGCGGCCGGTCACGAGGCCCGCGACGTCAATAGTGTGGCCGAAAAAGTCGTTGACTATGGCGTAAACCTTTCCATTTATCTTACCACATTTTTTGTGTCCAGTGTGTAAAAGTTTTTCTAGCAGCGGCGCGGCTGAGACTCCCGTCGCTATGGCGAACGGCTCGCCCGTGCCCTCGCCTGCCTCCGCAGCGTCGAGCGCGTCGGCGAACTCCGTCTCGAGCAGAGTTATCAGCCCCACGCCGTTTTCGAGCTGGCTGTACTCCTCGTAGTACTCGTCGCCCGGCACTTCCCTGCCGGCCTTCAGATACAGCTCGTCCGAGCACCAGAATATCCGGCTGCCGTGTTTTTCAAGGCACTCGGCTGCAAAGCGCTCCACGCGGTCAATCGTCTCGGCGGCGCTCGCTTTGTCAAAAGGCGTGAGCTTTGGCAGCCCCTCGCGGTGCATGGTGAGGCCCACGGGGACAATCGAGACGCTGTAGACCCCGGGATAGAGCTCGGCGAGCTCGCGCATGGTACGCGAGAGCTCTTCGCCGTCGTTCCAACCCGGGCAGCAGACGACCTGGCAGTTAATTGTTATCCCCGCGTCCGCAAGCCGCTTTAGCGGCGTGAGTATGTCCGCGGCCCTGGGGTTCCCCATAAGCCTGGCGCGCAGAGCCGGGTTCGTGGCGTGCACCGAGACGTTTATGGGGCTTATCCTCAGCGCGCATATCCGCTCAAACTCGCGCTCTGAGAGGTTCGTGAGCGTTATATAGCTGCCCGTGAGGAAGCTCAATCGCGCGTCGTCGTCCTTGAAGTAGAGACTGTGGCGCATCCCGCACGGGAGCTGGTCGACGAAGCAGAACACGCAGCGGTTTGAGCAGCCCCAGGGCTTGTCCATGAGGTACTCGTCAAAGTCGAGGCCGAGGTCCTCGCCCGGCTCCTTGCGGACTTTGACAGTGTGCTCGCTTCCGTCCGGCCGGCGTATGGTGAGCGTGAGGCGCTCTTCGTACGACCAGTAGCGGTAGTCGAGGACGTCCTCTATCTCGTGGCCGTTTATCGCGAGCAGCATGTCGCCCGCGCGCACATGACCACGCGCGGGGCTCGTTTTATCCACGTTTGTGACGGTGTTGAGCATAGTACCTCCCGATTTCATCCCTCAGCAAAAGGAGGGAAGGCGTTGCGCCTTCCCTCCTCATGCTTGTGTCAGTTACTCTCCTCGACCTTGAGGACCACTCGCCCGTTGTACTGGCCGCAGGCCTTGCAGGCGCGGTGGGGCAGATGATAAGCGCCGCAGTTGGGGCACTTGACTATTTGGGGCGCGGTGAGCTTCCAGACGGAAGAGCGCCTCTTATCTCGCCTCTGGCGGGAAACTTTATTCTTGGGAACTGCCATGATTACACCTCCTGTATTCGCTGTCGACGAGCAGCATAGTTGTTGAGTCATTCACGGCGCATAGGCCGCTTATTTATCCAAAAGCTGCTCCAACACAGCAAATCTTGGATCAATGTCAGGACGGCAGTCACATTCGCCGTCGTTGAGGTTCTTGCCGCACTTGGGGCACAGGCCCTTGCAGTCGTCGCGGCAGAGGAACTTTGTAGGCATGTCGAGGATAAACGCCGTCTCGAGCAAGTCGTCAAGGTCGAGCCAGTCGCCCTCCAGCGGGAAGGTCTCGCTCTCGTAGCCGCCCTCGCCGGAGTCTGTCTCCTCCTGCGGCACAAGCGGCGTATTGACTTCCACGCGGCGCTCGAGCTCAAACGGCGCGCCGCAGCGGTCGCAGACGCACTGCATCCTGGCGGTTATCTCGCCCCGGGCCGTGAGCACTCCGGCGGTGTTGACGACCTCGCCGCGGCCCACAATCGGGCCCAGGTAGGCGGTGACGGCGTCATAGCCGAGCCGGTCGGTGCTCAGCTCCTGCTCAAACGGGAGCCGCGCGCCCGGCGTATCGAGTATTTCACGCAAATCCAGCTTCATCGTGTTCCTCCGAGCTTCACAGCGCGCCGCCTTCGTCACTTAGCCTTGGTATTATAATAAATTTACGTTGCGTTGTCAACAGGAATTTCAACCTTTGCGCACACTTCCGCGCACCTTTCGATGCGCGGAAGATGTAGTTTACATAATATATTTTCCCTGATTTATGTCCGCCTCACGCCGCGTTTTCGATGTAGCGC
>CAYXVA010000061.1:0-7493 GCA_964467975.1 uncultured Oscillospiraceae bacterium
CTCCGGCTCGGGCAAGACGACGCTCATACTCGAGAGCCTCATCCCCGCGCTCCAGGCGAAAATCGACGGCCGCGCGCTGCCTGAGCACGTGCTCGGCATCGAGGCCGAGGGCATAAGCCAGGCCAAGCTCATTGACGCCACGCCGATAGGCATAAACGTGCGCAGCACCGTCGCGACTTACGCCAACGTCCACGACGAGCTCAGGAAGGTGTTTGCAAAGACCCCCGAGGCCAAAGAGCGCGGCTGGAAGGCCGGGGACTTCTCGTACAACACCGGCTCGCTGCGCTGCCCTGTCTGCGACGGCACGGGACAGATAAGCCTCGACGTGCAGTTCCTGCCCGACGTGGACATCCCCTGCCCCGAGTGCCGCGGCTCGCGTTACTCGAAAAATGCGTCCCTCGCGCGCTACACCTCCAAGCACGGCGAGAGCTACGCGCTCCCCGAGCTCATGGAGATGGACGTCAACACCGCCCTCGCCGCCTGTGCCGGGCTCAAGCTCATATGCTCGCGGCTGCAAGTCCTCAGCTCCCTCGGGCTCGGCTACCTCACGCTCGGCGAGGCTACGCCCAGCCTCTCCGGCGGCGAGGCGCAGCGGCTCAAGCTGGCCAGCGAGATGGGCCGGCCGCAGTCCGGCGCCGTTTTCGTCTTTGACGAGCCGACGATAGGGCTCCACCCGCTCGACGTGCGCACGCTGCTCGGCGTGTTTCAGACGCTCATAGACTCCGGCGCGACCGTCGTCGTCATAGAGCACGACCTCGACGTGATACGCTCAGCCGACTACGTCATAGACATGGGACCCGGCGGCGGTGACGAGGGCGGGCGCGTGGTCGCGTGCGGCACGCCGGAGGAGATAAAGGCCGCGCCGGAGAGCGCCACAGGCCGCTATATCTGACAAAAGCAAAGCATTAGATAAGGAGTACACACTTGATAACGACAGTAATGTTCGATTTGGACGGCACGCTGCTGCCGATGGACAACGACGAGTTCACCCGCGGCTATTTCAAGATGCTCGCGGCGAAGCTCGCGCCGCGAGGCTATGAGCCCGGCGAGCTTGTCGACGCCATCTGGTCCGGCGTCGCCGCGATGGTGAAAAATGACGGCTCTTGCACAAACGAGGCCGCGTTCTGGGCGCGTTTTTCGGAGATATTCGGCGAAGAGCGCGCCGAGGCGGACAGGCCGCTGCTCGAGGAGTTCTACGCAAACGAGTTCAACTCAGCGCGCAAATTCTGCGGCTTCAACCCCAAAGCCGCCGAGGCCGTGCGCCTTGCAAAAGAACTCGGCGCGCGCGTCTGCCTCGCCACCAACCCGCTCTTTCCCCGCGTCGCCACGCTCTCGCGCATCGGCTGGGCCGGGCTCTCACCGGACGACTTTGAGCTCATCACTACCTATGAGGACACCAGCTACTGCAAGCCGAACCCGGACTACTACCTCGACGTCCTCCGGCGCATGGGCGTCCAGGCCGAAGAGAGCCTGATGGTGGGCAACGACGCCTTTGAGGACAGCGTCCCCGAGTCGCTGGGCATGCGCGTCTTTCTCGTCACCGACTGCCTCATAAACAAGCGCGGAGCGGACATAAACACCTGGCCGCACGGCGGCTTCGATGAGCTCATGGAGTATCTGCGGCGGAACATTTTGCGCTGAAACGCCCGCATCCTACATATGATATTTGGCGAATATTGATTGCATCCGGCGATAATTGTGATATAATGCCGGTAATAACGCACGCTGGCGGGCCGGGCGAACGGCCCGGGTGAGGTATGAAACGACAACTCTCATACGTCCAGACAATAGCCCTCGGCTTCTTCCTGGTTATCGCGGCCGGCACGCTGCTTTTGCTGCTGCCGGCTTGTACTGCGTCTGGAAAGTCCGCCGGACTCATGACCGCATTCTTCACTGCGACGAGCGCAACGTGCGTCACAGGGCTTGTCCTCGTCGACACGGGCACATACTGGTCGTTTTTCGGACAGGCGGTCATATTGGTGATGGTACAAATCGGCGGCCTCGGCTTCATGACCATCGCAACGCTCTTTTCAAGGCTTGTCAAACGCCACATGAGCATGCGCGAGCGCAGCGTCATGGCCACGTCTATCAGCTCAAAAGGTGTAGGGCGCATAACCGAGATAACCCACACCATCGGCCTGGGCACGCTCCTCTTCGAGGGTCTGGGCGCGGCCGTGCTGTGCATACGGTTCATACCCGAGCGCGGGTTCTGGGAGGGCTTGTGGTTCGGCATTTTTCATGCGGTCACAGCCTTCTGCAACGCCGGGTTCGACATAACCGGCAACTACGCCTCGCTCACCGCCTACCGCAACGACGCGCTTGTGTGCATCACCGTCATGCTCCTCGTCGCTATTGGCGGCATAGGCTTCCTTGTCTGGGACGACCTCAAGCGCAACAAGCTCCGCTGGCGGCGCTATGAGCTGCAGACAAAGCTCGTACTCTCGACCAGCCTCATTCTGACCGTGGGTGGCGCCGCGCTGTTCTTCCTGCTCGAACACAACCGCATGAACCGGGACATGGGCCTCGGCGAAGAGCTGCTTGTGAGCTTTTTCTCCGCCGTCACGCCGCGCATGGCCGGTTTCAACAGCGTGGACACCTCCGCGCTCTCCTCCGGCAGCAAGCTGCTGACGATGATTCTCATGTTCATAGGCGGCAGCCCCGGGTCAGCGGCCGGCGGCGTAAAGACGACTACGGTCGCCGTTCTCGCCATCTGCCTCGCCGCAGGAATACGCGGAAAGCGCGACCCTGAGGCCTTTGGCCGGCGCATAACCAACGAGGACACGCGCCGGGCCGGTATTGTGGTGTTCATGAACCTCTCGCTCACGCTCACCGGCGCGATGCTGATATGTATAGCTCAGGATTTCCGGCTCTCGGACGTGCTCTTTGAGGCTCTCTCGGCGATGAGCACGGCGGGCATGTCCACAGGCATAACCCGCATGCTCGGCGGCTTTCCCACTTTTGTCATTATAGTGCTCATGTTTGTCGGCCGCGTCGGCAGCATGTCCTTTGCAATGTCCCTGCTCGAGCAGCGGGCCCAGGCTCTGGTGCGCTGCCCGGAAGAATCGGTAATGATAGGCTAGGAGGAGACAGAGATGAAGTCGTTCCTGATAATAGGCATGGGCACCTTCGGCCACCACATGTGCCAGGCCCTCTGCCGCTACAAGTGCGAAGTCATGATAGTCGACCAGAACCCCAACGCGCTCGAGGACATGCTTCCCTATGTCACCGAGGCCAAGGTCTGCGACTGTACCAACATCGACGCGCTCAAACGCCTGGACATCCCCAGCTTTGACGCGTGCTTTGTGTGCGTGAACCAGGCCTTCCAGGCCTGCCTGGAGATTACCGACCAGCTCAAGGAGCTCGGCGCGAAGCGCGTGTACAGCAAGGCCGACCGCGACCTCGAGGCCAAGTTCCTGCGCCGCTGCGGGGCGGACTTCATAATATACCCCGAGCGCGACGTCGCCGAGCGCATCGCCATACGCGAGTCGAGCGACCACATCTTTGACTTCATCAGCCTCTCTGCCGACTGCGCCATATTTGAAATTGAGCCTCCGCGCGAGTGGCTGGGCCGCTCGGTCGCCGAAATAAATCTGCGTTCGGAGTACAATCTCAACCTCATCGCCGCCCGAGTGGCCGACCACAGGCCGCACCCCATACTCGACCCGGCCTACGTCTTTAACTCCGCCGAGCACGTCCTCGTCCTCGGCAGCATGAAGGACGTCCTTCGCGTCACGACCTGACTTGCTTGACCTCGCACGCAGTATGTGTTAGTATAGGTGAACATTTTCCCTGCGTGAAAGGACAAGCAATGTTTGACATATTCTTTGACTTTGCACTGCTGGCAGTGCTTTACGCGGCCATCTACGCGCTCAGGCTCAGAAAGCGCGAAGGGCGCTACAGGGTGTGGTTCACGCTCTTCTACATCTATATTTGCATGGTGCTGTGCGTCACGCTGATGCCTTTCCAGCTTGCGATACCGGGCGGCAACAACCTGTTCCTTAACGAGATAAACCTCGAGCCCTTCCGCGACATCAAGCGCGGCTATCTGGGCGCGCGCAGCGGCGTCATTCTCAACTGCCTGATGTTCGTGCCGTTGGGCTTCCTGCTGCCCACGCTCAAAAAGCGCGGGATAGTCAAGGTGTTTTTCCTGAGCTTCTTCACCAGCCTATGCATCGAGAGTGTGCAGCTCCTCTACTGCTGGGGCGCGGTCTCCAACCACCGCATCTTCGACGTCACAGACCTCATCATGAACACCGCCGGCGGGCTCATAGGCTACGTGCTCTTCCGCCTGCTTCGCCCGACGCTCATAAAAATTGACGAGGGTATACCCCGATAAAAAAGCGGACTGCCAAAAGCAGTCCGCTTTTATTGCGCAAAAATGGGAGCGGACAAACGTCCACTCCCATTTTTGGCACGCCGCAAGGGATTCGAACCCCTGACCTTCTGGTCCGTAGCCAGACGCTCTATCCAGCTGAGCTAGCGGCGCATTTCCAGCTCGTTATCGAGCCTTTATATGTTAGCACAGCGCGGCCAAGTTTGCAAGAGTTTTTTTGCTTTTTTCGAAAGTTTTTTTGCCAGGCTATTTTGCGTACATCTTCCCGACAATGTAGTTGGAAACGCGCCTCGGCAGGAGCTTTGCGGCGACGGCCGCCGCCTTGTACGGCGTGCCCAGCGCCTTGAGCGGGGCCGAGCGGCGCATCAGAGCCACTTTGGCCACGTAGGCCCCGGCGGCGTCGGCGCTCATGCCGGTCTCCTCGTCGTGCTCCATCCTGGCCACAGAGCGAGCCACGCGCTTGCTGTAGACGCCCGCCTCGGCCGTTTTCCGGCGCGCAGCGGTAAAGCCGGAGCGGATGTCGCCCGGCAGCACGGCGCAGACGCTTATCCCAAAGGGCCGCACCTCGTTTTGCAGCGCGAGCACATAGGCGTCAATCGCCGCCTTGCTCACGGAGTACCAGAGCTGGAACGGTATGGGCAGTATGCCGGCAATCGAGCTCATGCACACTATGCGCCCGCCGCCTTGCTCGCGCATGTGCGGCAGCACGGCGCGGACGGCGTTGTCCATGCCGTACAGGTTGAGCTCCAGCTGGGCGTGCGAGTCGGCCGGGCTTGTATACTCGGCCGCGCCGGAGATGCCGAACCCGGCGTTGCACACCAGTATGTCCACGCGTCCGGCGCGGGATATGACCTCTGCCACGGCGGCCCTGACGGCCTGCTCGTCGGTGACGTCGGCGTCTATGTGCTCCACGCCCGGCGCGGGATTTAAATGCCGCGAGAACTCAAAAACCCGGCAGCCCGCGTCCGCGAGCGCCCTTGCGGTGCAGCGACCTATGCCGCTGCTGCCGCCGGTGACGATTGCAACTTTCATCCTAAGGCCTCCTTTGGGGGTACTTGCGGATGATACCATCCCTCGGGGGAGCTGTCAAGCTCTCACGCAGCGGCGCGTCCGCACAACGGGTCAGTCGTCGCCCTTCAGGAACTCCTCAATGCGGCGCCCGTCGCGGACCCCCTTCTCGTACAGGCGCTTGAGCGCCTGCCTGTCGCGCGTGAGCGTGTCGACGCCGCAGGTGTCGTCGGGCGCGACGATGAGGGCTTTGCCCGCCGCCTCGTACTCCCTCGCCAGGGCCACGCCCTCATTGTACCGCTGCGCACGCATGCGCAGCTTCTCGGCCGCGGCGGGGTACTTCTTCTCTATCCGGGCGGCGAGCTTTTCGTCCTTCTTAGGGTCGCGCGGCACGTCCGCGGGCTTGGTAAGCAGCAACACCACGCGCTCGCAGCCTAGCTCAAACGCCTTCGCGACGGGCACCGGGTCGCCCAGCGCGCCGTCGTAGTACAGCCGCCCCTGCACCGGATATGGCTTGCAGATAAACGGGATGGACGACGAGGCCTTGAGTATGTCGTAGTTGTCCTGGCTTATATCGCTCTTGTCAAAATACCTCGCCTCACCCGTCAGGGCGTCCGCCGCGACGACGTAGTACTCCATCGGGTTGTCCCTCAGCGCCGGATAGTCCAGCGGGTTCTCCCCGTCCGAATTGCTGAGAGTGCCGTAGAGGTACTCCATGTTTATGTACGAACCGTTTTTATCAGGTCGCGCATGCCCATATACTCCTTGCGGAAGGAGTACTCCGTGTAAAAGTGGTAATTCCGGCCGCGCTGGCCTGCGGCATAGGAGGCCAGATTCGTGCTGCCCGCCGAAATACCTATGCCCAGGTCAAAGCGTATGCCGTTGTCCACGCAGAAGTCGAGCACCCCGGCGGCATACACGCCGCGCAGGCCGCCCCCTGCATCCACAACGCCGGTTTTCGGCGAGTTGGGGTTTCGCGCCGAGCCCGGTGATGAGCTGTCGAATGTTTTTATCTGCAATTTTGAAGTTTCGTTGTTCATCTAACTTTGCCTCTACATATCACTCAGTGTGGTTTTGCCTTATTTTTATACGCCTTTAATCTTTTAAGGCTTTCCGGGTGCGCTTCCTTTTATCAGATAAAAAGAAAGCGTCCCCGGAGCCCGCCGCACGTGGCCTTAAGTGTGCGTGCATAAGGGAAATTATTCACTCAACATGTATGAGTTTTGCCTCCGCCAGCTCGGCCGCGGATATGTTCACATTGTGATACCGCTCGCGCTTGGCGGTTATTTTGCCCACGTTTATGGCCTGCTTCGGGCAGAACTGCACGCAGCTCATGCAGCCGATGCACTCCCCGCCAAAGACTGGTCTGCCGTCCGAAAGGCTGATGTTACCCCTGGGACACACCGCCGCGCACGTGCCGCAGCCGACGCAGTTATCGTTCACGTTGAGGGCTTTCGCTTTCTGCTTCACCAGCGCAGAAAACGCCGCGCTCTCCGGGCAGGCAGCGCGCCTCGGCGGTTCCTTCGGGCTGCGCTTCATGGCCTTTATGTCCGCGGCAAACTCCTTCGCCTTGTGCTCGCTGCGCTCCTGCGCCTTCTTCACCGACAGCGGCGGGAACATCAGCTTGTGCGGGAAAAGCCAGATGCACTCGTCGTGGTGCGAAACTCCCGCCCAGTAGTCGAGCTTGTGTATCCTGTTGACCTTGTAAAGCCCGCTGCCCATGTACGCCGCGAACTGTACAATCGCGAACTTGTACGCCTTCGGACTTATCCTCACGGAGCGCACCGCGTCCTCCGTAGCACGGAAAGATAAAACCCACCCGCTTTGCCTCGCGCGCGTCCGTCTTTACCGGGAAAGAACGCATCATGACTATGTCCGTATCGCCCAGCTCTTCGGCTATGTTCTTCGCCATGTCCAGACAGTTGCCCCCGGCAGAGTAGCAGTAAATTATATTTTCCGCCATAACCCTTCTCTTTTCGGTTTTGTAAAGTGGTCACAATTCTGCGTAAATTATATTACAGACCCGTCGGGAGCGCAAGAAAAAATACCGGGCGCGCACGGCGCCCGGTATTTCACGTCACTATGGCGGTCTCCCCGCTGAGCGGAAGTAGCATGGCCTGCCTGAGGTACTTTTTCAGCTCTCCGGTCTTTC
>CAYXVA010000062.1:0-7364 GCA_964467975.1 uncultured Oscillospiraceae bacterium
CGGGGTCGGGGGGGCTTTCTTTTGCGAAGACAAAAAAAATCCCCCCAGAAATATTAAAAGTTTAAAGATTTCGTTCCAAGTGAAAAACAAGCGCCGCCATTTCGCCAGAAAACGCCGGATTTTGTGGAACTTTGCCGCGCCGCGTTCGTCAATAAGGCAGATAAGCTAAGCGAAAACGGAGCCGAACGGACTTTGCCCGGATGCCGGAGGGGTGTGCACATGAAGAAACTTGCCGTTTTACTCATAATCGCCTTTGCCGCGCTGGGCCTTTCCGGCTGCGGAAGCCGCGTGCTGGAGACGGACAGGGAGATGCTCGCGGCATTTTTGGACAGCGAGGGGCTACCGGAGGGTGCGGACGTGGAGATACTCGGCCGGTCGCACTTTGACAACGCTCTGTATCTGTGCGTCGGCGTGTTAAACGGCGCGGCGATCGATGACTTCTACATGGCCAGGATGAGTACGCGCGGCGACGGCTGGCAGCTCGACGGCGCGGAGGCGATGGAGCCGTGCGGGTACAACACGGCTGCGGGCCGCGCGCGGGACGACTACTGGATAGTGACCACGAACCCTTATGCCGCGCTGCTGCGGGTGTCGCCCACGGGCTGTGCGTCGGAGATGATAATTGTGAGCGAAACTCCGTTTTTCTACAGCCGCACCGGCAATGGAGACTGTGAATACCAGCTCTACAACGCCGCAGGCGGCTCCATAATACGCTGAATAATATGGGCCCCGGCTCATGCCGGGGCCATTTTTGCACCATATTATAGCCCAATCCGGCGCTTTTCGGCCTCTACGGCCTTATCCAGCGCCTCAAAGTCCACGTATGGGCGGTAGACGGTTTCAAGCTGGTCGTGCACGGCCTTGGACGCGGCCAGGCACTGACCGGCGCGGGTGAGAAGCCGCTCTTCGAGTTTTTCGTCCTCGCGCAGCTGCGGGCGCAGCGCACGGCTGGTCTCCGCGTTTACCATTCGGTCCAGGTGCAGCCTCCGGTGCTGCTCGGGGTACTCGGCCAACGGGTCCGTCGCCGTGTAGCCGAGCCCAAGCTCGGGGAAGAGGACCGCCTCGGTGCGCTCCGGGCACAGCCAGTGCGGGCAGATGATGGCGCTCGCGCGGCGCTCGAGGGCCTGGCGAGCCATTTCGGCGGTGAACTCAAAGCCCAGGCCGAGCCGGTTGTCGAGCAAAAACAGCTTCGGGCAGAGCGCGGAGAGCGTGTCTTTTACGAGCATGCGGCCCTTGCAGGTGAGCCCGCCCAAAAAGCGGTACTGTGCGCCGCCGGAGAGCGGGGAGTGCGACTTGGGAAGTTCCCTCGAAGCGATGCCGGCGGCCCGGTAACGGGCGGAGGAGCGCTCCTCGTCCGTGACGTAGGCCATTGTAAGGGCCGGAGAGACGCGCGCCGCGGCGGCAAGCAGCTCATAGGCGCGCTTATAGTAGGCTTTATAGCCCGCAGTGTACTCGCGCAGCTCGCTGCTTCTGGAGAAAACGCCGCCCGTCGCGCAGTGGGCGCCTATGTTCAGGTAATCACCATCGGCGCCAAATACGGCGGGGTCGAGCACATGCGGCGCGGTTCCATCGACGTAGCCCAAGTGCAGGTCGGGGATGTATACCCCGTCGAGCGAGTCCGGGTCGCCGGAGCAGAGGATGTACTCGACATTGTGCCCGGCCTCCTCGGCGGCGCGGCCTATCTCGCGCATAAAGTTGCTTTTGCCCGTGCCGGGCCCGCCCTTTATGACACGCAGGAAATCGCCGTCCCCGGCGCAGAAGCCGTCGTAGAGGGAGTGAAAGCCGTTGGCCGAGTTGGAGCCGAGAAACCATGTGATGTGAGAGCATTCCATAACGTTTACCTCAATTTCATATAGATTCCGTATCAAAATATGCTTGATGCCGCGAGATTGACAGCGGAGCTGTCCACGGCTATAATCGCCATGAGGTGAGAAACTTGTATAAGACGATACTTTTCGACTTTGACGGCACGGTGTTCGACACCGGCGAGGGTATAATGAAGAGCGTGCAGTACGCAGCCGAGGCGTTCGGGTATTCTGAGCCGGACTGGACGGCGCTCAGGAGCTTTGTGGGCCCGCCGCTCGCAGAGAGCTTTGCGAGGCGCTACAACGTGGACGCCGAGACCGCGAAGGCCATGACCGCCAAGTACCGCGAGCGCTACAGCGAAAAGGGCCTCGACGAGTGCAGCGCATACCCCGGCGTGCCTGAGCTTGTGCGCCGGTTGAAATCGCGCGGGGCCACTGTCGCCGTCGCAACCGGCAAGCCCACCGCGTTTACCGTGAACATACTCGAGCGCCACGGCCTGGGCGAGCTTTTCGACGCCGTGCTCGGCAGCGAGTTTGACGGCACGCGCGGCCAGAAGTGGGAGGTCATAACGGAGCTCCTTGAGCGCTACGGCTCCGACGGCGCCGTCATGGTGGGCGACCGCGACAACGACGTGTGCGGGGCAAAGCGCTGCGGCATATCCTGCATAGGCGTGGCTTGGGGCTACGCCGAGCCCGGCGAGCTCGAGCGCGAGGGCGCAATAGCCGTGGTACAGGACGTGGGAGGACTCGAAGAGCTCTTGAATAGATAATTTACCACTTGACTCTGTCTTTAAAAGATAGTATCATATCTTATATGGACAGGGTCATTCTGCATTCGGACATAAACGCCTGCTACGCGAGCGTGGAGCAGCTTTACGACGCCACGCTCGTGGGCAAGGCCATAGCCGTCGGCGGGGATGCGCAGCGGCGTCACGGGATAGTGCTGGCCAAGAGCGAGGAGGCGAAGAGGGCCGGAGTTAAGACGGGCATGACTATCTGGCAGGCCAGGCAGCTTTGCCCCGAGCTCGTGATTGTGCCGCCGCATTTTGAGCGCTATATTTACTTTTCTCGAAAAGTGCAGGAGATATACGCCGATTACACCGACAGGCGCGAACCGTTCGGCATTGACGAAAGCTGGCTGGACGTCACGGGCTGCGTGAGCGACGGGGTGAAAACGGCCGATGAAATCCGCCGCCGCGTAAAGCGAGAGCTGGGGCTCACGGTGAGCGTAGGTGTGTCATGGAACAAGGTGTTTGCCAAATTGGGCAGCGACTATAAAAAGCCGGACGCCGTGACGAGCATAACGCGCGAAAACTATCGCGATTTGGTGTGGAGCCTGCCGGTTTCGGACTTGCTGTTCGTGGGCCGGGCCACCTGCGCGAAGCTCTCTCGTATGGGTGTGCACACCATAGGCGGCCTTGCAAACATGCCGCGCCGCTTTCTCAAGAGCTCGTTCGGCAAGATGGGCGAGACGCTGCACGACTATGCAAACGGCCTGGATGCGTCAAAAGTCCTGCGTCCCGACGAGTACCCGGCCGCCAAGAGCATAGGCAACGGCACGACCACGCCGCGCGACATGCGCTCGAGGGCCGACGCGCTGCCGGTGGTCGTCAGTTTGTGCGAGAGCGTGGGCGCGAGGCTGCGCCGCGCCGGGGCGAGGGCCGGCACGGTCACGCTCGAATTGCGCGACGCGCACTCTCTCGGCTGGATAAGCCGTCGCGTCACGCTCGCGCACGCCACGGACTGCGTGCGCGAGCTGGTGGACACCGCCATGGCGCTGCTCGACGCGAACCACTGCTGGCCCGAGCCGCTCAGAAGCCTCGCCGTGCGCGCCGAGGGGCTCATATATTCCCCGGACGAGCAGCTCGACTGCTTCACCGACTACGCGCGTCTGGGCCGCGAGCGTCGGCTCGACGCCGCGATAGACTCAATTCGCGAGCGCTTCGGCGCTGACGCCGTCATGAGAGGCGCGGTGTTCGCCGACCCGGACATGGCCCTGCCCGCAGCCCAGGAGGAGTATTCGTTCGTAAGGAAGCTGAAAGACGACGACACAATAAGCCCTTGACAAGAACATATTTATGTGATATAAAAGTGATATCAAATTGATATCACTTTAAGGAGGCGTACATATGAACACTGAAACTGTTGTAGAGCGGGAGATCGAGCCTGCGAAGGGGATACCCGTGCTGATACTCGACATCGTGATGCTTATCGCGAGCATCGTCCTCGTAAGCGTGAGCATAGCGCTGCTTGCGGCCGGGGAAACGCTCTTCGGCGTGCTGCTGCTCATAGTCGGTATAGCGATGTTCCTCGCGTTTTTCATCATGCTGGCGGGGCTCAAGACCGTGCGGCCCAACGAGGCGCTGGTGCTGACGCTGTTCGGGCGCTACTACGGCACGGTGAAGGAATCGGGATATTACTTTGTGAACCCCTTCTGCTCGGCTATAAGCCCGGCGTACAACAAGGCTGCGGCGGAGAAGGCCAAGAAGGAGAAGGAGGCCGGCGGCAACCCCAGCTCCACGACCGAGATAATTACCACCCGCGCGCGCGTCTCGCTCAAGACCATGACGCTTGACAACGGCCGGCAGAAGGTCAACGACGTGCTCGGCAACCCGATAATAATAGGCGCAGTCGTTATATGGCGAGTTGCGAACCCGACGGCGGCGGTATTCAACGTGGAGGACTACCCGAGCTTCCTCTCGACGCAGACGGACTCTACGATACGCAACATCGCCCGGCTCTACCCCTACGACGTGTTCGACGAGGAGGAGCAGGAGGCGGCGGGCGAAAAGACGCTGCGCGGCTCGAGCCAGGAGATAGCCGACAGCATGAAGTCGGAGCTCCAGAAGCGCGTGGACGACGCGGGCATAGTCGTCGAGGAAGTGCGCATAACCCACCTGGCCTACGCCGAGGAGATCGCCGCGGCGATGCTCCAGCGCCAGCAGGCGGCGGCGGTCATAGCGGCGAGGCAGAAGATAGTTGACGGCGCGGTAGGCATGGTGAAGATGGCCATTGACAAGCTCGACGAGGACTCCGTCGTGGTTCTCGACGACGAGCGCAAGGCCGCCATGGTGTCGAACCTGCTGGTTGTCCTCTGCGGCAGCCACGACACGCAGCCCATCGTCAACACAGGGTCGATATACTGATGCCGGCCCCGGAACTGACGCCGGAAGAGCTCGAGAAGAAGCTGCAAGAGCGCTTAAAGCGCATTGAAGAGCTCGAGCGCGAGGTAAAAACGCGCGAAAAGGCGCTCAAAAAGGCCGAAAGCACCAAAAAGCAGATAGTCCTGCGCCTCTCTCCGTCTCTGTGGGACGAAATAGCCGCCTGGGCGGAGACCGATTTCCGCAGCATAAACGGCCAGATAGAATACCTGCTCACCGAAGCCGTGCGCAAGCGCAAGGGCAAGTGAGCGCAAAAAAAGTCGCCGGTCACTCCGGCGGCTTTTGCTTTTCAATGGTCTTGTAGTACGCCCACTTGGCGTAGCGGCTGTCCACGATGCACATTATAATAAGCACGCCGATCGCTGCAAAGAAGCTGCGTATGCCCGGCAGTGCGAAGGCGAGGATGATAATAACAACGCCAGAGACCATCATGGCCTTCCCGCCGAAGCGCTGGCTGTGCCGCCAGGTCTCCTCATTCAGCACGCTGTACTTTGTGCGCAGCCCGGATACTGAATTGAGCTTGAGCTTGGGCATCCGATTCCCGACGGGAATCAGGCTCGCGCCCGTGAGCGCCATTGCAATCTGCCAGACGCTCCGGTTATATCGGTCTATGTCGAGCTCCTGATTGACCTGCGCGCGCATGAAGTAGAGCGCGAGGAAGTCGAACACGGCGAGCACTATCATCGTGGCATATTCGAGATACGCCGCGTTTGCCTCGGCGTTTTTGTCCCTGGTACGCACCAGCTTCGTGAGCCCGGCCATCCCCAGCCGGGTGAGCAATATGAGCGCGGGCCATATGAGCACCTCCCACTTGCTGCCCATGCGGTCGGCCTCCCCGGCGGCGTTCCAGTGCCCCGGTATCTCGTCCGGAGCAAGGCAGAGCGCAACAGCCGCCGCGAGGAAGGGGAGAAGGGTGAGGACGTTAAGTATCAGCCTTGAGCGCTTCATCCGCGCCTCCTTTCAGCTCCGAGAGCCACAGCAGCAGCTCGTCTATCACAGTGAGGTCGAGCTCGTAGTATATGAAGTTCTTCTCCCGCGTCTCGTATATGAGCCCGGCTTTTTTCAGCTTGGACAGGTGATACGAGAGCGCCTGCGGGCTCATATCCAGGGCCGACGCCAGCTCGCCTGCCGAGACCCTGCCGCGCCTGAGCTCAGTGAGCACCCGCCGCCGCTGCTCGTCGGCGAGAGAGGAGAGTATTTCGCGATATGACATGCGCATCACCTATTTCAAAATTTTTTTAAATTCCTGCTGTAATTATAATGCGTTTTTGTTGCTTTGTCAATGTCTTTTAACTTTATTTATAGGCGTCCCAGAAAGAGTTTGAAGTTTGAATAAACAGGCCAAAAACGCCGCGCAAGCAAAAATTGCGCGGCGTTTTTGATAATTTTGCTGGACGGGCATCGTGCGGCACTGTATAGTGGACTTGAGGTGAGAACTATGACGCTGGGTGAAAAACTCAGGGAGCTGCGGCGCTCGCGGGGCATGACGCAGCAGGACGTCGCACGCGCGCTGGACATAACGCGGCAGGCCGTTGCACGCTGGGAGACCGGCGCGAATCTGCCGAGCACGGAAAAGCTGCTCGAGCTGGCGGGACTCTTCGGCGTCCCGGTGTCACAGCTCGCAGGCGGCAAGCCGGAGCGCGGCGCGAGGGAGCGCGCGCTCGACGCCGCAAAGGTGTTCGCGGCATATGCGCTGCTGTACATTGTGTGTGCGCTCGCCTCGGAGCGGGTCGCGACACCGGTGTTTGAGCTTTACAGGCTATGGTACTGGTGTTCGCGGCACTTTGTGCTGCCGCTGTGCTTCCTCGTCTCGGCGCTCGCGTGGGACTCCGGCTTTGTGCGTTTGTCGGCCGCGGTGTTTTTGGGGCTGTGCGGCGGCATCGCATTCGCCTCGGTCTGGGACGCAGCGGTCTACACCGGCCCGGCCGGGCTGGAGACGGGATTTGTCCCACTTATCGTGATTACTGCGCTCTCGGCGGCGCTGGGCGTTGTGCTGGAGTTCAGGGCCGGGACGTTCGGCGGAGGCATTTTCGCCGTAAGGAAGCGGTCTCGCGCCGCGCTTATTGTGCTCGGCATATTTCTCATCGTGCTCTCGATGGCGCACGTTACGGACCGAATGAGCTATATCTCCGGCGCGAACGACGGCTGGCGCGCAGGGTTCGAGGCCGGACGGACGGACTTCACCGCGGGGGACGAGTACGCCTCCTATGACAGCTCAACCGGCGGCGTCTCGCAGTACGATCTGGGCTGGGGGATGTACCAATCCGAGGGCTATGGCGCCGGATACGCGCTTGAAGAGTGAACGTGTGGCACAGGGCCGGACCGCCGAGCCACCGGGGGGACTTTCCGGGGCGCTTTCTTTGTTCCTTGCACAAAGAAAGCGTCCCGGACCCCGAAA
>CAYXVA010000063.1:0-7336 GCA_964467975.1 uncultured Oscillospiraceae bacterium
CTTGCGGCCTTCGTCGACAAGACGCAGGAGCACGTCACCGGCACTGTGAAGCTCAAGCTCTACAAGGGCAACATCATCAAGGCCGGCGCGTGGAGCGACTGGAGCCTCTACAGCGAGGAGATCGCCACCTTCGGTGAGGATCACGTCTACAACCAGGCCGACAGCAAGGGCTTTATCAACCTCTACGGCCTGCCGATAAAGGTCCAGGCGCAGGTTGACGCGAAGAACGCCAAGAAGTAAAATATATCGACACCGGGGCGGGGTCACCCGCCCCATTTTCGATTAATACGACAGGAGTGGGAGCATGGAGAAGATATGGGCCGGCAGGAGCGCGGGCGCGCTCGACGAATTCGCCGACAAGCTCAACTCGAGCATAGGCATAGACCAGCGCATGTACAAGCAGGACATACAGGGCAGCATAGCCCACGCGGGCATGCTCGCAAAGCAGGGCATTATCTCCCCCGAGGAGGGCGCGAAGCTGATAGAGGGCCTGGGCGGCATACTGGCAGACCTCGACTCCGGTGCGCTCGAGATAGACCCCGCCGCGGAGGACATACACTCCTTCGTCGAAGCCGAGCTCACCGCGCGCTGTGGCGACGTGGGCAAGAAGCTCCACACCGCGCGCAGCCGCAACGACCAGGTCGCGCTCGACGTGCGGCTCTATCTGCGCGACGAGTGCAAGGCCACCGTGGCGCTCATAAAGGACGTCATAAGCGCGCTCTGCCATGTGGCGGAGGCCAATCAGGACACGATAATGCCCGGGTACACGCATTTGCAGCGCGCGCAGCCCGTGACCTTTGCGCACCATCTGCTCGCCTACGGCATGATGCTATCGCGCGACGTCTCGCGCATAGAGGACGCGGCGAAGCGCATGAACGTCTCGCCCCTCGGCGCGGCGGCCCTCGCCGGTACGACGCACCCGATTGACCGCGCCGTGACCGCCGCCGAGCTCGGCTTCGACGGCTACAGCCTCAACAGCATGGACGCCGTGAGCGACCGTGACCACTGCGTGGAGCTGTGCGCGGATCTCTCCATACTCATGATGCACCTCTCGCGGCTCTCGGAGGAGCTGATACTCTGGTCGAGCTGGGAGTTCAAGTTCATCGAGCTCAGCGACCGGTTTACGACGGGTTCGAGCATCATGCCGCAGAAGAAGAACTCCGACATGGCCGAGCTCGTGCGCGGCAAGACCGGCAGGGTCTACGGCGACCTCACGACGCTGCTCGTCATGCTCAAGGGTCTGCCGTTGGCGTACAATAAGGACATGCAGGAGGACAAGGAGGCCGTGTTCGACGCCTTCGATACCGCGAAGCTCTGCCTCGCCGTGTATGCGCCGATGATAGCTGCGATGAAGGTGAACAAGGACAACATGCTCGCCGCGGCGAAGGGCGGGTTCATAAACGCGACCGACCTCGCCGACTACCTTGCGAAAAAGGGCGTACCCTTCCGTACGGCGTACAAGCTCACGGGGCAGATAGTCGCCGACTGCACGAGAAGCGGCAAGTCGCTCGAGGATTTGACCCTCGACGAGTACAAGGCCTACTCCGACGTGTTCGCAGCAGATCTGTATGATGAGATCTCCCTCGCCGCGTGCGTGGCCAAGCGCACCAGCGCGGGCGGCGCGGCCCCGGCGAATATCCCGGCCCAGCTTGAATATCTGAGAGGTGTTATAGATGACTAAGGTGTTCATAGACGGCAGCGCCGGCACCGCCGGGCTGCGCATACGCTCCCGGCTGGAAGGCCGCGCGGATTTGGACGTGACCGTCCTCGAGGGCGAGGCGCGCAAGGACACGCAAAAGCGCCGCGAGATGCTAAATAACTGCGACCTCGCCGTGCTCTGCCTGCCCGACGAGGCCAGCCGTGAGAGTGTCGCGATGATAGAAAACCCCGACGTGCGCGTGGTCGACACCTCGACGGCGCACCGCGTCGCCCCCGGCTGGGCCTATGGCTTCCCGGAGCTGATCGCCGCGCGCCGTGAGGCGATAGTCACCGGCAAGCGCGTGGCCTCGCCCGGCTGCCACGCCGGCGGCTTCATCGTGCTCGTGCAGCCGCTGATAGAAGCGGGCATACTCCCGGCAAGCGCGCTTCTCACCTGCCACTCGCTGACCGGCTACTCCGGCGGCGGCAAGGGCATGATAGCCAAGTACGAGGCCGCCGAGCGCTCCCCGGCGCTCAGTTCCCCGCGCGAATACGGCCTCACGCAGACGCACAAGCATCTGCCCGAGATGGCGGGTATCTCCGGGCTGACGCACTACCCCGTATTCTGCCCTATCGTCGCCGATTTCTACTCCGGCATGCTCGTCACCGTCCCGCTCTTCGGCGCGCAGCTGTGCTCCGGGTACACGATAGACGACGTACGCGAGTGCTATAGAGCGAAGTTCACCGGCCCGGTCGTGAAGTACGTCGACGCGATGGACGTCTCGGGCTTCATCGCCTCGAACACGCTCACGGGCACGGACTCGATGGAAGTCGCGGTCTGCGGCAACGCCGAGCGCATGATACTGCTCTCGCGCTTTGACAACCTCGGCAAGGGCGCCTCCGGCGCGGCGGTGCAGTGCATAAACCTCATGCTCGGCGCCGACGAGACGACGGGGCTTGTGCTGTAATCGCAGCGGCGCAGAAATTGATTTAATTGATTCGGGAATTATAAATAATTCCCGAATACCACAACTATTCACTATTCACTCAGAATATCGCTACCCTGGAGGTAAAGCAAATGGTTAGTATCGTTCCCGGCGGCGTCTGCGCGCCGATTGGATACAAGGCCGCGGGCGTACACTGCGGCATACGCAAGAGCCGCACAAAGCGCGATTTGGCGCTGATTTACTCCGAGAAGCCGGCCAGCGCCGCGGCGGTGTACACGACGAACCTGGTCAAGGGCGCTCCGCTCACCGTCACGAAGCGCCACCTTGAAAACGGCGTGGCCCAGGCCGTAATATGCAACAGCGGCAACGCCAACACCTGCAACGCCAACGGCGAGTACATCGCTGAAAAGACCAGCGAGCTGCTGGCAAACGAACTCGGCATCGGCGCGTCCGACGTGATAGTGGCCTCCACGGGCGTGATAGGCCAGGCCATGACCATGGAGCCCTTCGAGCGCGGCATACCCGAGCTTGTGAAGGCCCTGGGCAGCGACAGCGCGCCCGCCGCCGAGGCGATCATGACCACGGACACCCATGCCAAGGAGATCGCCGTCAAATTCACGGCCGGCGGCAAGGAGTGCCGCATGGGCGGCATCGCCAAGGGCAGCGGCATGATTCACCCCAACATGGCCACGATGCTGGCCTTCATCACCTGCGACTGCGCAATCTCGCCGGAAATGCTGCAAAAGGCGCTCAGCGACGACGTGCCGGGCAGCTTCAACATGGTCACGGTCGACGGCGACACCTCCACGAACGACATGGTCTCCGTCATGGCAAACGGCCTCGCGGGCAACGCCGCAATCACCTCTGTCGGCGCAGACTACGACGACTTCTGCGAGGCGCTGCACACGATAACCGTCTACCTCAGCCGCCAGATAGCCGGCGACGGCGAGGGCGCGAGCAAGCTCCTTGATTGCGTCGTCACGGGCGCAAAGACGCTCACCGACGCGCGCACGGTGGCGCGCTCGGTCGTGGGCTCGGCGCTTTTGAAGGCAGCAATGTTCGGCGCGGACGCCAACTGGGGCCGCGTGCTGTGCGCCGTGGGCTACTCCGGCGCGGATGTGGATATAAGCAAGGTCGGCGTGAGCTTCAAATCCGACGCGGGCGAAGTCGCGGTCTGTGAAAACGGCGCGGGCGTGGAATTCTCCGAAGAGCTCGCCTCCAAAGTGCTCGGCGCGAAGGAGATTTACATCCTCGTCACCCTCGGCGACGGCGACGCTGCCGCCGAAGCCTGGGGCTGCGACTTGACGTACGAGTATGTGAAAATAAACGGCGACTACCGGACCTAAGCGGCGTCGTAACGTGTTGTAATTGCCGCAACCCCTCAGTCGCCTCCGCCGCCAGCCCCCATTAAAAGTGGAGCCAATCAAGGCTGGCGCGGCGGCAGCAACGTTGGCAGCGCGTCGATGCGCGCGGGACGTCGGGACGCCGTCCCTTACGGGGGTGTGCGTGGACGGACGCCGGCGCCTCGTTGGATGCGTGGGTACGATTTTCTCGCCCTTACGGGTGAACGCCGTCCTTTACAAATAGCCTTGCAACGTCTCAAGAGAAATTTGTAGGGGGGGCGTCCCGACGTCCCTCTCGCGCGAGCGAGAATAAATCCCTCCCTGAGGACAGCGGCCCCGGAAAAGTCCGATTACAAGCAACAAACAAAAGACACAATCGAGGTGTATACAATGGACAACTTCAACAGAGCCCAGGTGCTGGTCGAGGCGCTGCCCTACATCCAGCAGTATTGGAACCGCGTGGTCGTGATAAAATACGGCGGGCACGCGATGGAGAACGAGGAACTCAAGGCCAAGGTCATGGAGGACATCGTGCTGCTGCAGCTCGTCGGCGTGCGCGTAGTGCTCGTCCACGGCGGCGGACCGGACATCAACGACGTGCTCTCCAAGATGGGCGTTGAGAGCAAGTTCGTCGACGGGCTGCGCGTCACCGACAAGGAGACCGCGGACGTCGTGCAGATGGTGCTCGCGGGCAAGGTCGGCAAGAGCCTCGTGAACCTCATTGAGGCCACCGGCGGCAAGGCTATGGGCATCTGCGGCATAGACGGCCGCATGGTCGAAGCCAAGACGCGCAACGCCGAGCTCGGCTTTGTGGGCCAGATCACGCACATCAACACCCAGCCCATCACCGACCTGCTCGAAAAGGGCTACATCCCCGTCATATCCAGCGTCGGCTGCGATGAGGAGGGGAACGTGTACAACATAAACGCCGACACTATGGCCGCGCAGATCTCCGGCGCTATGGGCGCGGAGTGCCTTATCTCCATGACCGACGTGCCCGGCATCATGCTCGACCCGGACGACCGCGCCTCCCTCGTCCACGTCGCGGACATCAACGACGCCACCGAGCTCTTCCGCCAGGGCGTGATAAAGGGCGGCATGATACCCAAGGTCGAGAGCTGCATCGAAGCCCTCCTCTGCGGCGTACACAAGGTGTTCATACTCGACGGCCGCGTCCCGCACTCCATTCTGCTCGAAATGCTCACGGACGAAGGCAGCGGCACCATGATGGTGGGGGAAAAGAAATGACTACTAAGGAACTCGACAGCAAGTACATCGCCAACACCTACGCCCGCTTCCCGGTCGTGCTCGACCACGGCAAGGGCTCGCTCGTCTGGGACACGGACGGCAAGGAGTACATCGACATGGGCAGCGGCATCGCCGTCAACGCCTTCGGCCTCGCCGACGAGGCGTGGATATCCGCCGTCACCGCACAGCTCGGGAAATTGCAGCACACCTCGAACCTCTACTACACCGAGCCCGACGCCCTCCTGGCCGAGCAGCTGTGCGAGCGCACGGGCATGAAGAAGGTGTTCTTCGCCAACTCAGGCGCGGAGGCCAACGAGTGCGCGATAAAGTGCGCGCGCAAGTACGCCGCCGACAAATACGGCGCGGACAAGCGCTGGAAGATTGTCACGCTCATAAACAGCTTCCACGGCCGCACGATAACCACCCTCGCGGCCACGGGCCAGGACGAGCTGCACCAGGATTTCCAGCCGCTGACGCCCGGCTTCGTCTACACCCCGGCCAACGACTGCGCGGCGCTGAAAGCGCTCGTCGAGAGCGACGACGCCATTGCGGCGATAATGTTCGAGCTCGTACAGGGCGAGGGCGGCGTCATGCCGCTGAAGCCCGACTTCGTCAAGTGCATCGCCGAGATATGCGCCGAGCGCGACATCCTCATGGTCTGCGACGAGGTACAGACCGGCAACGGCCGCACGGGCACGCTCTACGCCTGGATGCAGTACGGAATCGCTCCTGATATTATGTCAACCGCAAAGGGTCTCGGCGGCGGCCTGCCCATAGGCGCGTGCCTCTTCGGCGAAAAGACGGAGAACACGCTGACCGCGGGCACGCACGGCTCCACCTTCGGCGGCAACCCCGCCGTCTGCGCCGGCGCACTGAGCATACTCTCGCGGATAGACGATAAGCTGCTCGCGGACGTGAAGGCCAAGAGCGAGTACATCGTAAGCGAGCTCACCGGCGCGCCCGGCGTCGAGGGCGTCGCGGGCCTGGGCCTGATGCTGGGCATCAAGACGGCAAAGCCCTTAAACGACGTCGTCACCGCCTGCCGCGAAAACGGCGTACTGGTGCTCACCGCGCACGGCAAAATGCGCCTGCTCCCCGCGCTGAACATCCCGATGGAGCTGGTGGAAAAGGCTGTCGCGGTCATTAAGGACTGCTGCAAATAACGCCCCTCGCGAGGTGTTGTTTCTCGCCCTGCGGGCGAGAGGGACGTCAGGACGCCCGCCCCTACAAATCAACTTTTATACGTCGCAAGGGTGATTTGTAGGGTGTGGCGTCCTCGGGGCACCAGCGTTTGTTAACTGCCGACCCTGTAAGGGACGGCGTCCTCGACGTCCCGCACGTCCGATTCTACGTGGTCACGTTGCAGAGAGCGCTGTAGGGTGCGTTATCCGTATCCGTCTGCGCAGAATCCTGCGTCCTGGGCTGTACAAATTTGCAAATCCCCCGAAAAGGCGTTTTTAAGCAGAAGGCCAAAAATAATCGGTATTACAAGAAAGGAGCCCCTTCCATGAACCTAAAAGGCCGCGATTTCCTCAAACTCCTCGACTTCACCCCCGAGGAGATAACGTATCTCATAGACCTCGCCGCCGAGCTGAAGGCGAAAAAGAAGGCCGGGGTGCCGCACAGGCTCTGCGAGGGCAAGAGCGTGGCGCTGATTTTTGAAAAGACTTCCACCCGCACGCGCTGCTCGTTCGAGGTCGCGGCGCACGATTTGGGCATGCACGCCGTGTATCTCGACCCCTCGGGCTCGCAGATAGGCAAGAAGGAGTCTATCGCCGACACCGCGCGCGTGCTCTCGCGCATGTTCGACGGGATAGAGTACCGCGGCTTCGGCCAGGCGATAGTCGAAGAGCTCGCCGAGTACGCCTCCGTCCCCGTCTGGAACGGGCTCACGGACGAATTTCACCCCACGCAGATACTCGCGGACATGCTGACCATGCGCGAGCACCTCGGTGAGCTGAAGGGCAAAAAGCTCGTATACATGGGCGACGCGCGCTTCAACATGGGCAACTCGCTTATGATAGGCTGCGCCAAGCTGGGCGTGAACTTCGCCGCCTGCGCGCCGGTTGAGTTCTTCCCGAGCGCACAATTGCAGGACGCGGCGCAGGAGATAGCCGCCGAAACGGGCGCGGTGCTCGAGTTCTGGACAGAGCCGGAGAT
>CAYXVA010000064.1:0-7304 GCA_964467975.1 uncultured Oscillospiraceae bacterium
CCTGCGCGTAGCCGCCGCCCGCCGCGCCGCCCTTTATGCCGAACACGGGGCCGAGGCTAGGCTCGCGCAGCGCGACCATGGCGTTCTTGCCAATCTTGCGCAGACCGTCGGTCAGACCCACGCTGGTCGTGGTCTTTCCCTCGCCCGCGGGAGTGGGAGTGATAGCGGTCACGAGGATGAGCTTCCCGTCGGGCTTGTCCGCGTAGTCTTTCAAATAGCGGTAGTCTATCTTCGCCTTATAATTGCCGTAGAGCTCGAGGTATTCCTCGGGAATACCCGCGCGAGCGGCGATGGCGGTTATCTTCTCCTTCTCGCACGCCTGTGCGATTTCTATGTCCGTTTTGTACTCCAATTTTTGCCCTCCAAGTTCTTATTCTCTCCGGTGGCAGCGGCTGCCCCTTTAATATAATAGGACCAAAACGTGCGTCCAGTCAACTGTGAATTGTCCGTTTGAAGCCATTTGCCGCAAACAGCAGCGCACGCAGCGCCCAGCCGGGCACGCTGCCGTTTATCTGCATCGTGCGCAGCGGGGCCATGGCGCTGCTGGCGAACATCATGCGGTACTCTGGCCTTCCCTCGCCGCCTCGCCCCATGCCGAGGCGGAAAGCCAGCCGGATTCCGTCATACAGCAATCGCATGACAAGCGACTCACTACGCATCTCATACGGCGTGTCATTCATGGTGAAATTGCCCTTGCGCGACACATATGGCACGTAGTGTCGCCCCAACATAGCTTCCCAGCCGTCACGTTCCGGCTTGCCGCGAAGCGACTCATACCAGCTACCCGGCTGATATGCGGGCACAGGGATATTATTCTCACCATTTATGCGTATTTTAGCACTCAATTTGAGGTTTTCGCACGATGAACCGACGTATACGGTATATTCTCCATCCTGAACGTGCCATCCGTCCTGCCAAAACGCGAAACTGCGCTCTGTGAGCTCAAAGCAGACCGTGCACATCTCGCCGGGCGCGAGATGCAGCTTTCGATACCCGCGCAGCTCAAGAGCCGGACGGTGTACGCCGCCGCGCGGAGGCGATATGTAAAGCTGCACTACCTCACTTCCGGCTCGTGTACTTAAATTTGTAATTGTGACGTTTACTTTTCTGCCCTCGACGCGCAGGTTCGAGTATGCGTACGACGCATAGCTCAGGCCGTGCCCGAAGGGCCATCTGACCTTCACACCGGCGGTTGTATAGTAGCGGTAGCCGACGTATATCCCCTCTTCGTAGAGTGCGTCGCGCGACGCGGCAAAAATTTCGCTCGACGGAGTGTCTGAATATGTCAGCGGCCAACTCTCGGCCAGCCTTCCTCCCGGCTCGGCGCGTCCGTAGAGGAGCTCTGCAACGGCCTCGCCTCCGGCCTGGCCGGGCAGGCCCATATACAGCACAGCGCGCACTGAATCGGCCCAAGGGCACTCGACCGGCGCACCGCACAGCAGCACGACGCACACGTTTTGGTTTGATTTGACCACCGTGTTTATCATGCGGTTCACACCGTCGGGCAAGCGCATATTACTCCTGTCGAAGCCCTCCGACTCATAGCTGTCCGGCAGCCCCGCGAAAACGACTACGGCCTCGGCGTCCACCGCCGCTTTAGCGGCCTGGGCCAGCAGCTCCTCATCCGTGCTGCCGTCGGGCCTGCAGCCCTGAGAGTACACGGTGTACGGCAAGCTGTCTATCGGATGCGACAGTTGCAGCGGGTTGATGTGGCTCGAACCGGAACCTTGATAGCGGATGGCGCGCGCCATGCTGCCTATCACCGCCAGGCGCGTGCCTGGCTTTATGGGGAGCATATTGTCCTGATTTTTGAGCAACACTGCACCCTCGCAGGCGGCTCTCAAGGCGATGGCGTGGTGCGCCTTCACGTCAAACACATGCGTGCCGCTAACTGCCTGTCTGGCGCGGCGCGCGAGCTTTGCGATGCGCTGCACACTGGCATCTATATATTTTCGCTCCAAACGTCCCTGTTTTACCGCGTTTCTGGCTTCTCGCTCTCCGTATTTGTGCCCGCCGGGCATGTTGAGGTCACATCCGGCGCGGAACGCCGCCACTCTGTCGTGCATTGCCCCCCAGTCGGTGACAACCATGCCGTCAAAGCCCCACTCGCCGCGCAAGATGTCCGTGAGCAGGCGGCGGTTGTCGCTGCAATACGCGCCGTTCAATTTGTTGTACGCGCACATCACCGCGCCGGGCCGTCCCTCGCGCACTGCAATTTCAAACGCTGTGAAATAAATCTCGCGCAGAGTGCGCTCATCCAGCACGCTGTCGGAAGTAAAGCGCTCGCGCTCCTGGGAGTTTGCGGCAAAATGCTTCAGGCACGCGCTAACGCCCGTGCTCTCCATGCCGCGTATAAATGCCGCGGCCAGCTTCCCGGAGAGGTACGGGTCCTCGCTGTAGTACTCAAAGTTGCGCCCGCCGAGCGGACTGCGCTTTATGTTCACGCCGGGCCCAAGCACAAGTCCCACGCCCTGGCTCAGAGCCTCCTCGCCGATGGATTGACCAACTTCACCTAGAAGTTGGTCTGACCAGGAGCTCGCCAGTGTCACTGCCGCCGGAAAGCAAGTGGCAGGGCGCGCCGGCCGGACACCAAGCATGCTAAAGCCGCCGCCGTGGTCCTGTTTTCTCAGTCCATGTGGACCGTCACAGATTGACAGCGAGGGAATATCCAACTTATTGCAGCTTTTTGTATTCCAATAATTTGCTCCCGTGCAGAGAGACACCGCCCTTTTGAGCGAAATACCCTGGCTTTTTCTGCGCTTTCTCATAAGCCTCCCCCTTGTTGGCATTATTATATCGCCTGTTCTCCATAAGCGCAAGCACATATGCCGCGAGTCTGTTTTATTAAATGCCATTTGTCTATGTTTCTAAATATTTCTGGGACGCTTTCTTTGTGAAGCAACAAAGAAAGCGTCCCAGAAAGCCGCCCACCCGGCGGCTCAGAGGTCGCGGGGGGCCGGGGGCGCTTTCTTTATATCTGACAAAAGGAAGCACCCCCGGAAAGTGTATAAATAAAGGTTAAAGTTGCATGAGAAAATCCCCAATCGCGCCGAACCGTGCGAGCTCAAAAGGCCGCTCGCATTCGCCCTCGGCGCGCATTTCGTCTTGCGTCCAAGTTATAGTCAAATTGCTGCCGGAGTTGTCCCTATAATTGTACGAACCATTGTCTCCGCAGAGCAGGAAGCGGAGCGTGCCCGCCACATCCAGCGGCAGTGCTGCCCCAACGCGGACAAAAACCGGCATACTCTCGCCACAGTCGCAGTACAGGCTCTGCCCTCCGGCATATTTGGCGCCGTCGAACAGTCCGTACCACTCGCCCTCCGGCAGGTACGCCTCGCGGCCCTCCGCTCCCTCGCACAGTACCGGTGCAATTAGCAAGGCATCGCCAAACATATACTCATCGCTGCAGGAAACTGCGCGACACACATTTGGGAATTCGTACGCTAATGGACGCATCAGCGGCTTGCTATTATCAACACATTTGATGGCTTCTGTCCAGATATACGGCTGCAGCTCCATTCGCAGGCAGT
The DNA here is from genome assembly GCA_964467975.1 of uncultured Oscillospiraceae bacterium. Lineage (GTDB taxonomy): Bacteria > Bacillota > Clostridia > Oscillospirales > Oscillospiraceae > Scatomorpha. The sequence continues at coordinate 3,531 of CAYXVA010000064.1, forward strand.
GCCAGAAGCGGATTTTCTCAGTATAGCCGCTCAGGCCGAAGGCGCGCTCTATGTTCCACGGGCTGCGCTCGTTGTTGCCTTCCATGCCGGGCTGCAGAAGCTTGAACTGCCCGCCGTCGGGCTCGGAGTGCCACTGCATTATCGGCGCAAAGCACGCAAGCTGGGTCGCACGCAGATAGAGCTCGGGTGAGGGCAGCTCGCCGGCAAAGCCGCCTATGTCGAAGCCCCAGAATATCACTCCGCTCGCCGCCGAGCTAAGGCCCGCGTTGAGCTGGCTCCTGAGCTCGTCAAACGTAGAGAGCTGGTCGCCCGCCCAGAGCATGGGCGTCGTGTGTGCGCCGACATAGCCCGCGCGGGAGAACAGCGCCTGTCCCGGCTTGAGCTGCTCAGTATAGGCTCCAGTGTACATCTGCGGGTAGAGGTTGCGCCCCTCTGCGCCAGTTGTACCGTCAAAAAACTGCACATCGTCGCTCAAGATGAACTCCCCGCCGTCGGTCTTGAAGCCGTCTACGCCGAGGTCGGTGAGGTAGGCGCGCTTGCCAAACCAGCTCTCAACCGTCTCCGGGTTAGTGAAATCCGGCACCATGGAGCCGGCAAACCAGTGGCCGTTCGGTATCCTGTACGACGTGCCGTCCGCGTTTTTCACACACAAGCCGCGCTCGACCGCCTCGCGCCAGTCGCGCTCAAGCTGCTCGTTCGGCGCTTCGTGCCCCTCAAGCTGCTTGTAGACGGGGATTTGCCACAGTATCAGGTGAACGCCTTTTTCGTGCAGCCGCTCTATCATCTCCTCCGGCCTGGGCCAGAGCTCGTCACTGCGGAAGCGGTAGAACGTCGCCTCGTCGCTCCAGGCCTCTATGACTGCCACGGACACCGGGAAACCGTACGCCTGGGCCTCGGCCACGGCGTGCTCGAGCTTTTCGCGGCTGTCCCAGTGGTTTGCGGAAATCCACGGCCCGAAGGCCCATTTCGGCGGCAGCTTGGCCTCACCGGTAAGGCGCATGTACGCCGAGACTATCTCGCCGGGCAAGCCCGCAAAGACGTGCAGCGCGCACTTTGCCGGCAGGTGCAGCGTGATTGCGCCCGGAGCGAAGTCGAAGCGCGTCACCCGTGCCGTCTCGGCATACACGCCGAGGCCGGTATCCGTCCAGAAAAACGGCATCGGGCAGTAGGTCTTGTCCCCCTGACGGCAAAATTTCTCCTCAACGGCGTTGACGGCGGTCCTGCCGATGTAGTTCACAGCGTCGTAGCGCTCGCCGAGGCCGAAAACGCCCGCATATTCGTGCGCTATGCGAACCTCAAAGCCGTCTGAAGTCCCGGTGCACGTAAAATGCGCCGGGACTTCATTTGAACAGGAGATGGTAAAAGCATTGCAAGGCAGATTGTAAGTGTAGTAGTCCATATTCAGCCCTTTATTCCTCCGGCCATAAGCCCGTTTTTGAACTGCTTTTGGGCGCAGAGGTAGATTATGATTATCGGTATCATGGAAATGAGGCTGCCCGCCATGAGCACGTTGTACTCGGTGTTGTACTGGCCGTTGAGCGTCGAGAGCGCTATCGGCAGCGTCATCTTGTTGCGGTCTGTGAGCATCAGGAGCGGCCAGAGGTAGTCGTTCCAGCTCTCCATAAAGGTCGTGACCGCAAGCGTAGCGAGAGTCGGCGCGCACATGGGCATCGCTATGCGCCCGTAGACATGGAAGATACCCGCGCCGTCGACGCGCGCCGCGTCGAGGTAGTCGCTGGGTATGGAGCGCATCTGCTGCACGAGCATGAACACGGCGAAGGGCTTGAATATGCTCGGCAGTATCACGCTCGCATAGCTGTCGATAAGCCCCAGCTTGTTCATAATTACAAAGAGCGGTATCATCGTGACCTGCGTGGGTATCATCATCATGGCCAGGTAGAGCTTTAGTATAATGTCGCTGCCGCGAAAGCGTACCTTTGCAAATGCGAACGCCGCCATGCTCGCAGAGACGAGAGTTATCAGCGTATACGAAACCGAAATGAGCAGGCTGTTGCCAATAGTCTGCAAAAAGGGGAAGCGCTGAAATACTGCGCTGTAGGCCGATAGCGTTGGTTCATCCGGTATCCACTCTATCGGGATGCTCATCAGCGCGCCGCGGCTCTTGAGCGAGGTTGATATCATCCACACGAAAGGCACCATCGCCACGACCGCCAGCACTATAGACACCACATAGTAGCCTGTGGAGCTCAAAAAACGTTTACGAGTCATAGTTCACCCACTTTTTCTGTCCCTTCATCTGCAGCCAAGTGCAAAGCATGATGATAATGAAGAGCAGCCACGAAAACGCCGCGGCATAGCCCATGCGGTAGTAGCGGAAGCCGTACTTGTATATGCGCTCGACCATGACCTGCGTAGCGCCGTTCGGCCCGCCGTCGGTCATAATCATTATCTGCGGGAAGAGCTGGAAGGCGTTTATCAGGCTGACAATGAGCACATAGAATATCGCCGGGGTCATCAGCGGCAGCGTTATTTTCCAGAAGCGCTGCCACGCTCCCGCGCCGTCGAGCTCTGCGGCCTCATAGTAGCTCTTGTTGATGCCAACCATGCCCGAGAGCAGTATCAGCCCAAAGAAGCCCATGTCCTTCCACACACTCACGAGCACTATCGCCGGCATGGCCCAGTTCTCATCCAGCAGCCAGCCGGGGCCTGTGATACCGAAGAGCGCGAGGATGTTGTTCACCGCGCCGTACTGCGGCGAGAGCATGCTCTTCCAAATCATGCTGGCCGCGACCCAGCTTGTGAGCACGGGGATGTAGTAAATTATGCGGAACGCCGTCACGCCGCGCCGCTCGCGCGAGAGCAGATACGCCACGCCTAGCGAGCAGATGAGCATCAGTGGAATATACAAGATTATGTATTCAATTGTGTTCCAGAGCACTTGCCAGAACTCTCCGCCGCCGAGTATGGCCTTGTAGTTTTCAAATCCGACGAAGTGCTCGGCGAAGAATCCGGCATCGGTCAGCTTGTCCAGGCCGTTCCAGTCGGTCAAGCTCAGGAAGAACGAGATAACGAGCGGCAGCAGCGAGAATATCACCAGGCCGATAAAGCTCGGCAGCAGAAACGGCGATGCCGTTAACAGCCCATCCTGCCCGCGTATTGGTTTTTGCTTTTTCTTGCGCACGGCGGTATCCTCCCCTTTATAAGCGATTGGGGAGGGTCGTTCCCCTCCCCTGTAGCTGTGTTATCCGAGCGAAATCTGCGCTTCGCACTGCGCCTGTGCGGCGTCAAGCGCCTCCTGCACGGTGATGGTACCGGCTGCGGCTGCCTCAAGCTGCTGGCCAATAATGTCGCTCATGAGGGCGTAGTCCTCAATGACCGGCGGGACTACCAGGTAGTCAAGGCTCTCGAACACTGCCTCGCGGTTGTCGGGTGGGGTCAGGCCGAGGTAGCTGGAGAGAGTCTCTTCGTCGTTGATTGCCGGCAGATCCCAGCCGGCCTCGATGCGGATTTCAGCCGCAGTGGGGCTGGAGCACAGCCAGGTTATCCAGGTCATGGCCGCTTCCTTGTTCTCGCTCTCGGCGTTCACGACGCAGGCGTTGGAGAAAAAGTGCGTGGCCTTCTGAACCATGCCGGGCTCGACGGCAATGTCCCACTCAAAGTCGCAGCCCTCGGCGAAGGTGTTGAACGCCCAAATGCCGGTGGGTATCATGCCCAGGCGGCCGCTCATGAAGAGGTCCCAGTCGCCCATACCGCCCATCTGAACATCGGTAGGCTGGACGTTGCTGACCAGCACGCGGTCGGCCATCATCTGGG
>CAYXVA010000065.1:0-952 GCA_964467975.1 uncultured Oscillospiraceae bacterium
ATGACCAACACCATATACTACGCCAACATCATGCAGCCGGGCAGCACCCTCGCCAACTACGCCACCTCCGTAATGTACGTAGGTATGACCATCGGCAACGTCGCCGTGGCCCCGCTCGCCAACAAGAGGGAGCCGCGCTATGTCTCTGCCTGCGTACTCATCTTCTGCCTAATTGGCGCCGCGCTGCAGCTGATGTATCAGCCTGACTCCGGCTTCCTGATGTTCGCTGCCAGCCTCTTCTTCATCGGCCTCGGTCTCGGCGGTAATGCCACAATATTTATGAAGGTTGTCCTGTCCGGCCTAGATCCGCAGCTTGCGGGCGCCGGTTCCGGCACCTACACCGTGTTTCGCGACTTGTCTGCCCCGTTCGGCGTCGCAGTGTTCGTCCCGATGTTTACCAACGGCTTTGCCGCTGCTCTCGACTCTGGTGATGCAACCCGCATCGCGACCGACGTCGTTTCTTCCCTGCACAACGTTGCTTACGTTCAGATTGGCTGCGTTATAGTCGGTATGATTGTGTGCCTGCTGTTCCCGAAAATTTACAACAAGAAGTCCTGATTACACTTATGACATCCCCGCCGTCAGGCGGGGGTGTCTTTTAAAGAAGGGGAGAAACAGCCATGACCATTCCTGCTGATAAGGAGATAACCGCGCTCGTGCGCGAGATACTCACTGAGGCCGGCAAGGGATACACACCCGAGCAGCTCGCGGAGATCCCCAACATCCTGGCCACCAAGTACAAGTATTGGTGGTGCATAGACATGCAGATGTGGGATCTTATGCCCGAAGTCTACACCGAGCCCTTTGAGGCATACTCCAACGGCCGCCTCGTCCCCAACAAGTGCATACAGGACCAGGTGGACCGTGCCGCTACCGTATGCGACGACTCCATGGTGCCGACCCACATGGGCCACAATGCCATTGTACAGTTTACCGGCGAGCGCACCTGCCG
>CAYXVA010000065.1:962-2746 GCA_964467975.1 uncultured Oscillospiraceae bacterium
TACAAGGATGACGGCTCCACCTACGAGGGCTGGGCGCTGTACGTTGACGACATGGTCAAGTGCGACGACGGCGTTTGGCGCATCAAGACTCTGCGCCTCACTTACCGCAAGATTCTCGGTAAACTTCGCACGATGGGAGTATAAGGATGAACGACACCTGCTTCAAGCTGCTTGAGCCGGGCAAGATTGGCCGTCTCGAGCTGAAAAACCGCATTATACTGGCCCCTATGGGCACTATTGTGGGCAACCTCGGCCCCAGAGGTGTGGAATACTTTATCGAGCGCGCCAAAGGCGGCGTCGGTATGCTCATGTGCAACATAGTCGTGTCCGACTACTTCGAGGACCCGAGCCACTCCATATACCTCAACGACCAGAGCACTCCGTACTTCGAGGAGCTGTGCGACCGCGCGCACGAGCTGGGCAGCAAAGTCTGTGCCCAGCTGCACCCCGGCAACGGCCGCATCGGCGGGCCCAGCCTGCGCTACCCCGTGCCGATAAGCGCCAGCGCCTGCCCCTGGATGCACGCGCCCCAGGTCATGTGTCACGAGCTGACGGTTGACGAGATACACCGTCTCGAGGACGACTACCGCACCGCCGCGCAGCGCGCAATCGGCGCCGGCTGCGACGCCATTGAGATACACGCTTACGGCGGCTACCTTACCGACCAGTTCCTCACCAAGCGCTGGAACACCCGCACCGACGAATACGGCGGAGACCTGGACGGCCGCATGCGCTTCCTCAAGGAGCTGATCGCCATCTCCAAGGAGGTCGGCGGCGCGGACTTCCCGGTTATCGTCAAGTACTGCTCCGACCACTACCTGCCCGCCGAAGAGGGCTATCGCAACATAGAGGAGGGCCTCGAGCTCACCCGCAAGCTGCTTGAGTGCGGTGTTGACGGGCTGCACGTCGACGCGGGCTGCCACGACGACTGGTACCTCGCCATGCCGCCCGACTACATCCAGGAGATGACTCTCCAGGCCCGCAATGCAAAGGCTGTTAAGGAGATCAGTACCGTCCCCGTCCTGACGCACGGCCGTTACTCTGACGTCGAAAAGGGCGAGAGCGTGCTGCGTCACGATGTGTGCGATTTCGCGGTCATCGGCCGCGGTCTCCTCGCCGACCCCGAGATCCCCAACAAGCTCGCCGAGGGCCGCGCCGAGGACATACGTCCCTGCATTTCCTGCAACGAGGGCTGCATAGCCCGCTCCTACGCGCTCAAGAACGCCACCTGCGCCGTGAACCCGATATGCGGCCACGAGATTGACGGCGGCATCCCCAAGGCCAAGACGCCGCTGCGCGTGCTGGTCGTGGGTGCCGGCCCCGGCGGCTGCACCGCCGCTCTCTACGCCAAGGAGACCGGCCACGAGGTCGAGCTCTGGGAGAAGAGCGCCACCATCGGCGGCAACGCCTTCGCGGCCAGCCAGCCGTACTTCAAGACCGACATGCACGCGCTTCTGAGCTGGTACAAGCTCCAGCTCGCCAAGGCGGGCATCCCCGTGCGTTACGGCCGCGAGGCCAACCACGACAACGTCGCCGCTTGGAAGCCTGACCGTATAATCTGGGCCGCCGGCGGCTCCCCAATCCTGCCCAAGAGCATCCCCGGCCTGGACGGCTACAACGTCTACTCCGCGACCGACGCGCTGCGCAACCTCGTCGACGTGGGCGAGCGCATAGTCATGGTCGGCGGCGGCATGGTCGGCATTGAGGCCGCGCTGCACTTCGACAAGATGGGCAAGAAGGTCACCGTTATCGAGATGGCCAAGAAGATGCTGCCCCAGCCGATG
>CAYXVA010000065.1:2756-7289 GCA_964467975.1 uncultured Oscillospiraceae bacterium
TGTTCAAGATGAACGGCGACCTGCTGAAGAAGATGATGCGCGAGAGCGGCATCACCTTCCGCACCAGCACCAAGCTCGTTTCCGTCGACAGTACCCGCACCTACACCGCCGTGAAGGTCGAAGGCCCCGAGGGCGAGGACACCATAGAGTGCGACACCGTCCTGATGGCGCTCGGCTTCGCCCCCACGAGCAAGATAGGCGAGACCCTCTCCGACATCTGCCCCGTCATTTCCATCGGCGACGCCGTCGAGACCAGGAAGATACTCTATGCCACGACCGACGCCTACAACGCCGTGATAGGGCTTGAAAACCCCGAAACTATAGACTTCAGCGACAAAGGCTGACAAATAATTTAGGAGGATATTAACTATGGACAGACTGAAAGATAAAGTGTGCGTCATCACCGGCGCCGACGGCGGCATCTGCCACAAGGCCAGCGAGCTCTTCTGCGCCGAGGGCGCGAAGGTCGTCATGGTCGACATCGACCCGGGTGTCGAAGCCAAGTGCGCCGAGATCGTCGCAAACGGCGGCGACGCCATCGCGATAACCGCCGACGTCAGCAAGCGCGAGACCTGGCACCTGATACTTGAGAAAACCCTCGAGAAGTACGGCACGGTCGACTGCGTCGTCAACGGCGCCGCCGCGTTCTCCGGCTACAAGGACGTTTTCAACGGCCAGCCCGACGAGGAGTGGGATCACGTCCTGGACGTCAACCTCAACAGCCTGCGCTTCTCCATTGAGGTCATGTACAAGTATATGACCAAGAACGGCATTAAGGGCAACTTCATCAACTTTTCTTCCGCCACCGCGCTGAGCTTCATGAGCAGCGGTTGCCAGGCATACCCCATCACTAAGGCCGGCACCAAGCTCGTCACCCAGGACATGGCCGCAATGGCCGGACGTTTCGGCGTGCGCTTCAACTGTCTGGCGCCCAACCTTATCTGGACCCCAAAGCAGGACGCTGTCTACAAGAACGAAAAGACCGCCGCTTACTTCAACGGCATCATCCCCCTGGGCCACTACGGCATGCCCGAGGACGCCGCCTGGTTGATGGTCTACCTCGCCAGCGACGAGGCCAAGTACATCAACGGCTGCTGCATCCCCGTCGACGGCGGCTGGCACACCTGCCACTAATAGATGCCAAACCGCACAGAAAAGGGCCCGGCCATTTGGCCGGGCCCTTCGCACGTTATTGCGCATTCACGTTGCCGGGAGCTCTGGGCCCTGGCTGCGATGTGGTTTGCACACAATCCGGCACGCGGCATAAAATGGGCTGAAGCGGCAAGGACGCTCCCGTACTGGGCGCGCCCATTTTTCTGTTGAGGTGTTACTATGTGTGGAATAGCCGGCTTTTGCCAATTCGACGCGGATTTTACTTACGAACGGGAGCGCTGGACGGACGTGCTGGTCAAAATGCGCGAGTCGCTTGCGCACAGGGGCAGGGACCAGACGGGGGAATACCTCCGGAAAAATGTCGGCTTTGCCCACACGCGGCTGTCCATCCGGGACCTGGCCGGCGGCGCACAGCCTATGGTGCGAAGCGCCGAGGGCGGCGAATGCGCGATTGTGTTCAACGGGGAAATATACAATACCGACGAGCTCACCCCGGAGCTCGAGCGGCGGGGCTATCGCTTCGATACTATTTGCGACACCGAGGCGATTCTCTACGCCTATATGGAGTACGGCCTGGGCTTTGCGGAAAAGCTCAACGGCATTTTCGCCATTGCCGTCTGGGACGCCGCCCTCGGCAGGCTGGTTCTCTGCCGTGACCGGGTCGGCGTAAAGCCGCTCTTTTACGCAGTGAGGGACGGCACGCTGGTTTTCGCCTCCGAGCAGAAGAGCCTTTTCTGCCATCCGGATGTGGCGCCTGAGGCGGATTTGGACAGCTTCCGGGAGATTTTCGGCATCGGCCCGGCCAGGACGCCGGGCTGCGGCGTGTTCAAGGGCGTATCCGAGGTGAGGCCGGGGCGCATGGAGGTGTTTTCCCGGGAGGGGCTGCGGGAGTACCGCTACTGGTCCCTGGAGGCGCGCGAGCATACGGACAGCTATGCCGAGACTGTGGAGAAGGTCTCTTTTCTCCTGCGCGACGCGGTTGAGCGGCAGATGGTGTCCGACGTGCCGGTTTGCAGCTTTTTGTCCGGCGGCGTGGACTCCAGCGTCGTCACCGCCATCGCCTCCAACTATCTGCGGAGCAGGGGAGGGGAGCTCAACACCTTCTCGTTCGACTTTGCGCACAACGACGAGTTTTTCAGGGCAAACTCCTTCCAGCCCACGCGTGACCGGCCGTACGTGGATCAGGTGCTCTCCATCTACCCGCTCAGGCACACGTATCTGGAGTGCGATGAGGTTACGCTGGCGAATCTTCTGCCTGAGGCGGTGACGGTCAAGGACCTGCCCGGGATGACCGATGTGGACGCCTCGCTGATGTACTTCTGCTCGGAGGTCAAGCGGTACAACAAGGTGGCGCTGACGGGGGAGTGCGCAGACGAGATATTCGGCGGCTATCCCTGGTTCTACCGGGAGGCGCTTTTCCGTGCCGACGGCTTCCCATGGTCGGCCGACATGTCGGCCAGGACCGTTTTGCTCTCGGACGAGGCGGTGCGCGCGCTCGACCTCGAGGACTACGTCCGGCAGAGGTATACCGACGCGCTTTCGGAGGTCCCGGCGCTGCCGGGGGAGGAGGGCGACGACAGACGCCGCCGCGAGGTGAGCTATCTCAACATACACTGGTTTATGCAGACACTCCTGGACCGCATGGACAGGGCGAGCATGTCCTGCGGCCTGGAGGCGCGGGTCCCATTTGCTGACCATCGGATTGTGGGATACCTCTACAATGTGCCGTGGGACATGAAATACCGCGGCGGCGTGGAAAAGGCGCTGCTGCGCGACGCCTGCCGGGACCTGCTCCCGCAGCAGCTGCTTTATCGCAAGAAGAGCCCGTATCCCAAAACCTATTCGCCGGTGTATGAGGCCATCCTGTACCGCCGCTTCCGGAAGGTGCTCGACGACAGCAAAGCGCCGGTCAACCGCTTCCTGGACAGGGAGAAGGCCGAGCGCTTCATCGCAGCGCCAAAGGACTACGGACGCCCCTGGTTCGGCCAGCTGATGGCCGGCCCACAGATGATAGCCTACCTGCTGCAAATAAACGACTGGATGCTGAAATACCGCATAGGATAAATAATAATCCCGGCTTTCAATGAAATCGAAAGCCGGGACGTCCGGGGCGGCGTAAGCAGGGCTGAGGCCACGGGGCTTCAGCCCTTTTTATCATTGAGCGGCCGAGCGTGGACGGCGGCGGCTTGAGGACATGGCGTGCGTAGTAAACGTGAATCAAAGATGCAGAAGGCAGGGCGCAAATCGTGCGGTGAGAGGGCTGGAAAGCCGCTCCGCTTCATGAAGCGCTTTACTCTCTTAGTTACGGCGTTCGGGTCAAGGGGCGCGAACAGGCCGGCCTTACCCGGAAGCACAAAGGCGTTTTTAAGCGACGTGCATTTACTAGCCGCTCTGGTCTGCTTTTTTAGCTGCTGCAACAGCCCCAACATATTGAAATAGTGCGCGTACCGCCTGCCGTTTCCCTCGTTTTCCCTGATACCAGCCTGATATACGTAGGCGTATCAATGCCCTTCAAGCCCCGTCAACAGCGTTTGTGCGCTTTTCTGTGCGCTTTTGCGCGGATGATAGGGGAGACGCAAAATAAAATTTAAACTTTTGCAAAACAAAAAGCTCCGAAAACACAACGTTTTCAGAGCTTTTCGTACTTTTAAGTTGGTCCGAGTGACTGGATTTGAACCAGCGGCCTCTTGAACCCCATTCAAGCGCGCTACCATCTGCGCCACACCCGGGTATTTGCTTCACAGTGCCCGATTATAGTAGCACACTGCGCGCGGAATTTCAAGTGTTTTTTCACTTCGGGGCGAAAATTATTTTTACTTTCGCTGTTTTCAAAACGGCGCGGGGAATGTATAATCAGGGCGACAACCAATTTGGAGGCGAATACTATGCCAGCAGTAAACCATATAATAATCGACGATGCGAAATGCACCGGCTGCGCCATGTGCGTGGGAGACTGCCCCGGCGGGCACCTGTACATAGACGAGTCAGGCAAGGCCCGCGCGCGGGAAAAGGGCTGCATCGAGTGCGGCCACTGCTACGCCATCTGTCCTGCGCAGGCGGTGACGGTGTCCGGCAGCGACGAGAGCTCGTGCGGGCCGGTAGTGCCGATGAGCGAGTTCGACAGCGCAAAGCTGCTGCGTGCGATGCAGAGCCGCCGCTCAGTGCGCGCGTTCCGCGACAGGGAAGTGGAGAGCGAGAAGCTCGGCATGATCCTCGAGGCCGGGCGCTGCTGCCCCACCGGCAAGAACGCGCAAAACGTGGCGTACACGGTGCTCGGCTCGCGCCAGGAGGAGATAGAGCGCGAGTGCGTCGAGGTCTTTAGGCGCGCGCAAAAGCTCGCCTCGTTCCTGGGCCGCGCCGAGATTGACGACCACTTCTTCTTCAAGGGCGCGCCGCTGGTCATAGCCGTGTCCGGCGACA
>CAYXVA010000066.1:0-7265 GCA_964467975.1 uncultured Oscillospiraceae bacterium
TCATAGTTATGGCGAGTCCCGGGCAGCGTGAGATACACTGTCCGCAGCCAATGCACTTGTCCTCGTCCAGCACCGGCACGTTGGTCATCGGGCTGCCCACGGTTATGGCCCCGAGCGGACAGGCGCTCTCGCAGGGGTTGCAGGGGATGCACTGTACGCACTCCACGACTGCCACAGGCCCGCGTTCCATGCGCTCACGCGACGGGATACCCTTGCAGGTGCAGAGCTCCTCCGCTGAGGGGATCCCGGTGTAATTGATGCCTTCTCTCATGTCATTTGCCCCCTTTTCCCGAACACATGTCTGCCATCTGCATATGCCTCGCCGCCTTACGGCTCTCGCCGAAAGCGCCGCTCTCAAGCATGGCTATGCGCGCCTCGGACTCGGCGCGGACAGCGTCTGCCTCCGCCGGTGAGATGCGCCCGGTGGCCTCGGCGGCCGAGACCCCGGCCAGCACACCCTCTTCCATGGCTATGGGCGCTTCCTCAACACCGGTCACGTCACCGGCGACGAAAAGGCCGTCAACCGTGGTCTGCATGTGTCCGTTGTGCAGCGGCACGAAGCCGCCGAGCTCGGGTATGTAGTCGAACCCGGCCCCGGCCTGCCAGAGCAGCTCGGTCAGCGGGCTCATGCCAGCGGCAATGCAAAGCGCGTCGGCGTTGATCGCCCGTTCGCTGCCGGGCACGAACTCGCCGGAACCGTCCAAGGCGGCAATGACGACCTGCTCGATGCTCTCTTTGCCCTTCACCTCTTTGACGGTCATGCCGGTGTATATCGGCACGCCCGCGCGGCGCAGCTTGGCCGCATGCACGCCGTAACCGCCTATCTTTTCGCGCTTTTCGACCACAGTCACAACATCTGCACCGGCCTGCATGAGTTGATAGGCCAGTATGAGTCCTACGTTTCCGCTGCCGAGTATGACTATGCGCCTGCCCGGCAGGACACGGTGCACGTTGGCCATAGTCTGCGCCGCACCGGCGGTCATGACTCCGGGCAGCGTCGAGCCAGGGAAGGCCACGGGGTCCTCACTGCTTCCGGCGGCGACTATTATGCTCTTAGCCTTCACGACGCAGTTGCCGTCGCCGCGAACTATGCCTACTCCCTCCTTGAAGATGCCGTAGGCCACGGAGTCGAGCCAAAGCTCCACGCCAAGTCCGCGCGCCTGGGCGCACAGCTCGTCGGCTATCTCAAAGCCGCGCCTGCCCGCCCTGTGCTCGGCCGAGCCGAAGAAACGATGTATCTGCTTGAAGAGCTGCCCGCCGGGAGTGCTGTTTTCGTCCACCACTAGGACGTCTGCGCCGGTGCGCCTGGCCTCAATGGCCGCGCTCAGCCCCGCAGGGCCGGCGCCGATTATGAGTATCTCTCGCTCAAATACTTTCATATAACGCCTCCGAATCAAGTCAGGCCGTGCTGTACTTCGACCTTCATGCCGTCTTTGACAGGGGTCACGCAGGTGCGGACGTTGGGCTGCCCGTCCACTATCATCATGCAGTCGCTGCAGCGGCCCATAGCGCAGTAGACGCCGCGCGGCTCTTTCCGCTTTTCGGTGGTGCGGAACACCTTTATCCCGGCGGCGGTGAGGGCAGCGGCTATGGGCTCGCCCTCCCTGGCCTCTATGGGCCGCCCCTCATAGTAGATGGTAACCGTCTTTCCCTCGGGCTCGCCACCGAGCACCGAGTGGTTGGTTATACGCATACTTTCGCTCATTTCGTCCCCTCCGTTCCGGCCTTCTTCAAACGTGTCGGCGAAAATGCGCCGATGTCGCTGTGTACCGTACCGCCGCCGAGCAACAGTTCCGCCATTGCCTCGCCAGTGGCCGGCGCCAGGGCTATGCCCTCGCCGCCGTGACCGCAGCACTCGCAGAAGCCGGACACGTCCGGGTCGAGGCCGAGGTATGGATCGCCGTCGGGTGTGCCGGGCCTCACGCCGGCGTAGGCGCGCATGAGCTTGAGATTGCCCAGACGCGGGATAAACTTCACGGCGGTTTGCACAAGCAGCTCTATGACCTCGGGGATGACGCCGTTATCCAGCCCGGAGTCCATCTCCCTAGTGCCGTGTATGATGCACGCGCCGGTCGTGGTCTGCTCGACGGAGAAGCCGAGGTTGTACTTTATGGCGTTGGGCGGGAAGAGCTCCGGGTGCTGTACTATCGTCTGGTACTGAGCGCTGCTTATAGTGGTGTTGCAGAAGTGCTCCGTGGGCTCGGTTATGACGAACTCGCCCCTTATCGGGTGTATCGGCGCGTCTATGCCTGCCATTGCAGACACCCTGTCGGACCACACGCCGGTGCAGTTGACGGTCATGGCCGCAAAGTAATCGCCCTTTGGTGTGCGCGCACCTATGACGGCGGCCCCGTCTTTGAGAAGCGCGGTCACTTCGGCCTCGTTGACGAACTTCGCGCCGTGTCGCTCCGCCGCACGGCGGTAAGCCAGAGCGAGCTTTATCGGGTTGAGATAATGCACGCGGGGCACGTAGATGCTGCCCAGCATGTCGTCAGTCACGCTCGGCTCAAGCTGATGGGACTCGTAGCTGTCGATGAGGTAGGCCTCAAAACCCGGTAGCTTGAAGTCCTTCACAAGCTGTTCGGAGGCTTCCCGCTCTATCTCGTTGGAGATAATCTGCATGTTGTAGCTGTTGTAGTTTAGCTCGAAGTCGGCCTCGAGTTCGGCCTGCAGCGTCTCGAGCATGGCCTGGCTGCGCATGAAGAGGCCCATCTGGCTCTCCGCGCAGGTTATCCAGTTCACCAGGCCGCCGGAGGCCCCGGCGGTGCCGAACGCGGTGTCCCCGCGCTCGAGCACCGTGACGCTCGCGCCCTCACGGCTGAGATAATAGGCCGTCGAGCAGCCTATTATGCCTCCGCCGAGGACGAGGAAATCGGTCTTAGCACTCATTATACCTCTCCCTTCTTCTGAGCGGCTTCCTTGTCGCGCAGCGCCTGAAGCACGCGCTCACGCGTCATGGGAATATTGTGGATTTCCGCACCTGTCGCCGCGTTTATTGCGTTGGCAACGGCGGCCATGACGGGGATTAGCGCGACCTCGCCGACGCCCTTGGCTCCGTTGGAACCGGTCGCAAACGGCTCGCCGACAAAGTCGACGTGGACGTGCTCGTTGTTGGGGTTATCCATGAACGTCGGCACCTTGTAGTCGCGGAAGTTGCCGTTTATGACGCGGCCCTGGTCGTTGGTCATGATTTCCTCGAACACGGCTTGGCCGAGTCCCATAGACAGTGCGCCCTCAATCTGGCCCTCGCAGGTCTTGCGGTTGAGCACGCGGCCCGCGTCGTAGAAGCCGCCGGCCTGCATGAGTTTGACCTCGCCGGTCTCGATGCTCACGCCGACCTCCATGCCCCAGCCGCCGATGGAGTAGTACAGAACGGGGTTGCCCTGGGCGTTCCTCGGGTTGTTGAGCGCCTGCTCGGGCATGAACACGCCGCGGCCCACGAGCTTGCCCTCGGGAGTCCAGCCGCCGCCCTCGTACAGGTCGTGGAAGTAGATGAAGTGCTCGGGGTTTTCAATCTCAAAAATCTTGAAGCCCTCGGTGTCGAGCTTGTCCTTGTCCACGCCCATGCGCACGGAGGCGCGCTCGAGTATCTGCCTCTTGGCGTCCTGGCAGGCGAGGATTATCGCGTTGCCGTTTATGTAGGTACCGCGCGAGCAGTAGGTGCCCTCGTCATAGGGCATGAAATCGCTGTTCTCGTTGCGTATCCTTATCCGGCTCATCGGGACCTTGAAGAACTCGGCGACGTGCTGGCAGTCGACCGTCATGGAGCCCTGGCCCATCTCGACGTGCGAGACGTGCACCTCAATCGTGTCGTCGTGCCAAATTATGACGTTCGCCTCGGTGCCGGTGTGGCCGTATGCGGTGAACTTGTTGCCGAGGGCTATGCCCTTGCCGTAGCGCCAGGGGCCTTCGGCGGGGCGGGCCGGCTCGTCGAACTTTATATACTTCGCCGCGGCCTCAAGCGCCTCGGCGCTGCCGTTGCTGGTGACAACCTGGCCGTGGCCGTCGACGTCGCCTAAGTGCAGCACGTTGCGGCGGCGTATCTCATGGCGGCTGATGCCGAGCATGTCTGCTGCCGTGTCGAGGTTGCGCTCTATCGCGTAGACAAAGAGCTCGCAGCCGAGCGCGCGGTAGGGGCCGTTGAACTGCGTGTTCGTGTAGATGCCGTAGGCGTCGACGAGCAGGCAGGGGTTGCGGTAGTTGCCGGACACGCCGTAGACGCTGTGGTCGAGCATGACGAGCGCGGAAGTGGTGTACGCGCCACAGTTGACAAACGCTTTCACACGGCGGGCGGCTAGGGTGCCGTCCTTGTTGTAGGCGTCGGTGACGTAAATTGTGGCCGAGGGCCTCGGCTGGCCGCTCGAAAACACTTCCTCGCGTGTCTGCACTATTTTGACGGGGCGATGGCACTTGAGCGCGAGCATAATGGCCGGACCGGTCACGGGGCAGTCGTCCTTGCCTCCAAAGCCGCCGCCCATGAAGGGGACGTGGATGTGGAAATCGGTGGGCTTGAGGCCGAAGGCCGCGGACATGCTGTTTTTCACCAGCCTGCCGCCCTGCTCGCTCGCCCAGACCTCTACTCCTCCGTCGGGCAGGGGCACGACCACGCTCACGTGCGGCTCCATGAAGCAGTGGCTCACGCGCGGGAACTCATAGCGAAGCGTGGGCAACTTCAAATACGCCTTTTCAAACTCCTCGTTGAATTCCTCCTCAAACGCCGCGTCGAACTCCTCGCTTGTCGCAAAGCTGTCGGGGTCGAGGTCGAATTTTTCGCTGTGGCGCACCTTGCGCTGTATGGCCTGGTTGGGGTGCTTTTTGTCCATGCTGTGCGCCACGCCGTGGAGGTCCAGTCGCTTATATGACTGCACATCGTCGTGGACGACCGCCGGGCAGTCCTCCCTGTACGCCTCTTCCGGGTCCGGCACGTAGGGCAGCGGCTCGTACTCGACTTTTATCAGCTTGCACGCGGCCTCCGCGGTCTGTTCGTCCACGGCCGCAACCGCCGCGACCATGTCGCCGACGAAGCGCACCTTCTGTCCGACGCGGTTCATGATGTAGCGGTCGGTCAGGTAGCCGCCTATAGTCGGGTGGTCCGGGCCGTCCTCGCCTGTCACGACGCAGACGACGCCGGGCAGTTTTTCGGCCTCAGAGGTGTCTATGCTCTTTATAATCCCGTGTGGGATCGGGCTGCCGAGAATTTTGCCGTAGACCATGCCCTTGGGGTGTATATCGGTCGAATATTCGGCCTTGCCGGTGACTTTGAGCAGGGCGTCCTGACGTATCTCGCCCTTGCCGATGGAGTAATACTCAGACATTTCAGTTCGCCTCCTTGCCGGTTCCGCCGCAGGAGACCACGTCCACGGGGACATAGGTCTCTTCCTCGGCCCTGACGGCCTGCTCTACGCAGCCTTTGAGCATGTCCTTCGCCTTCAAAATGGCGTCGACAATCTTTGTATAGCCCGTGCAGCGGCAGATGTTCCCGCGCAGCACGTCACGGATCTCATCCTCGGTGGGGTCCGGGTTGTGATTTAGGAGCGCCGTCGCCGCAAGTATCATGCCCGGCGTGCAAAAGCCGCACTGCACGGCGAAGCAGTCAATGAACGCCCGCTGCACCGGGTGCAGCTCGCCGGTCACGGGGTCGGCCAGGCCCTCTATCGTCACGATGTCGTGCCCCTCGGCCTCTACGGCCAGATAGGTGCAACTCGCCACGGCGTCTCCGTCTATAAGCACGGTGCAGGCGCCGCACTCGCCCTCGTCGCAGCCCTTCTTCACGCCGGTGAGGCCCAGATGGTCGCGCAGCGCGTCCACCAGCGTTGTGCGGATATCCAGGGCCAAATTGTAGTCGACCCCGTTCACATGCAGTTTAACAACCTGTGTCATTTCTCCGTCTCCTTATTTGTCAATCGCGAGGGTTAGCCCGTCGCGCACGGACAGCCTTACCAGCTCGCGGCGGTACTCCGCGCTGGCGCGGATGTCGCTTATGGGCGAGCACTCTTGGAGCGAGGCGTGCTCAGCGGCGCGCTCTATCAGCTCCGGAGTCAGCTTTTGGCCGTTGAGCATGGCCTCGGCCTCCGGCGCGCGCTTCGGCACCACAGCCACGGCGCTCATCGCAATCCTCGCCTCGCGGCACACATCTCCATCCATGACGACATAGGTCGCCACGCCCGCTATCGCCAGGTCCAGCGCCTTGCGGCAGGGGTTCTTGTAGTAGACCATGACCGCACCCGGCGCCGGTTCCGGCACGAAGATGTCGGTGACGATCTCGTTTTTTTCAAGCGTCGTGCGCCGCACTCCGGCGAAGAGGGAGCCAATCGGCAGCTTGCGCTCACCGTTGACGGAGCGCACTGTCAGCACCGCCTCAAGTGTGAGTAGCGGCGCGGCTGTGTCAGCGCTCGGCACGGCGTAGCAGATGTTGCCCGTCACGGTGCTTGTGTTGTGTATGTTCGTGTTGGACATGCCGTGTATGCCCTGGAAGAGCGAGGGGTAGACCCTCTGCACGTCCGGGTCGTACTCCACGTGCGTGAGGGTCGTCGCGGGGCCGATGTGCATCCCCTCGCCCGGTGTGTAACGCAGATAGTCCAGCTCGGGTATGTGCTTGAGGGAAATTATATGGTCGGGCGTCACGACAAGCGACTTCATATTCGGGATGACCTCCGAGCCGCCCGCCATAAGCAGCCCATTCTCCTGATACCTGTCGATTAGCTCCAGCGCTTCTTCAAGCGTCGACGGCTTGTAGAAGCAAAAATCATTGAGTATTTTCGACTGCATGCTCAATTACCTCTCTGAATATGTATTAGCAGGCCGGTGTTGTACCGGTCATACTTGGACTGATAGCACTTAGCGCCCGGGAACGGACAGTTCCGGCAGTCCTTTTTGCACTCGTAGTCCTCCGTTATGGGCCTCGAGAGATCTGCCGCCGCGCTCTGCGCATTGCTCGCGTGTTCCGTCATATAAGATACCACCTTTCCCGCCGTTCATCTTCGGCGCTTATAATTTAAGACTTTATATTTATTAACAAGATAAATGCCACCAATAATCAGCTTTGCCCCCCAGAAACCCCCGAGGGGCAAAGCATACATATATAAAGGAGTGTGTTAGACCTTGCGGGCATCGTTCTTCTTTATCTTACCCACGACCCAGATGCACGCGATTGCACCGGCAGCAAGCAGGGCAACGGTCATGCCGAAGATCCACTTGTAACCGTTCAGGCCGTAGTTGTCTATGAAGTAACCGCAAACCGTGAAATAGAAGATATCGCTGACAAA
>CAYXVA010000067.1:0-7251 GCA_964467975.1 uncultured Oscillospiraceae bacterium
GGGCGATTGGGTGCGTGTGGGGGACGTAGTACGGTGCGTTGTTTCTCGCCCTCTGGGTGAAAGGGCGGGCGATGGAAGCCCGCCCATACAAGCCCTTTTTGCACCACCCGCAAAGGCGCTGTGCAGCGCAGCGGAATATTATTCCCAGAAGAGCTCGTCGAGCGTTTTGCCGAGCGTCTTGCAGATGGCGAGGCAGAGCCTTATCGTGGGGTTGTAGTCGCCGCGCTCTATGGCGTTTATCGTCTGGCGCGTCACGCCCACGGCGTCGGCGAGCTGCTGCTGTGACATGTCCAGCGCCGCGCGCGCGGACTTCATACGCAGGTTCTTCACTCGCCGTCACCCGCCCGTCTCAGCCTCGCGCGCTGTATCATGGCGAGGGCGAATATATAGATGAACACCAGCCCGAGCATTAGGTTTGCGCCGCCTATCTGCAGCACGCCGCCGACTATAAGGTCGCCCTCGAGCCAGGAGCTCAGCGCCAGGCCCAGGTTCATGAGCCCCAGCAGCGCGAACACCACGTACTGCCCGACGCGGCTAGTGTTCGCCCACCAGTAGGCCTCGTTCGTGATGCTGACCCACACGTAGGGTACGAGCGAAATTGCAATCGCCGCAGCGCAGCCCGTGAAGGGTACGCACCAGTTCCAGAGCCCCGTGCTCGCCGCGTAGAGGAGCAGCGTCACGAGCAACGTGCCGTACGCATACTTGAAGGCCCTTCCGCGCACGGCGGTCTGCCTCTCGTCGTATTTGGCCTCCTTGAATTTGTCGTTCATTGCAATTGCCTCCTAAATTGACTCATTCGGCTTCGTGCCGATCGCTGCCCGGGCTGTTCGCCTGCGGCAAAGCCCCGCCGCAGCTTCAGATTCCGGCAAATACGCCCTGTACTTCGGCCCTCATATTTGGCGCCCCCTTCGGCTTTGTGGCTACAGCATAGCATGCGTCCGACATGATGTCAAGTATAAATTACATTTTGGAAAGTTAAACTTTCGTAAAGTCGGCTGAAGGGCGCAAAAAGGTCCCCGGCGTGTGTCCGGGAACCTGTGTGTTTGCGTTTATCTCTTGAAGGCGGGCGCGGGGTCGATGCCGTTTTGCAGCTCGGCGGCCTGCACGGTGTGCAGCGCGAGCACGGCGTAGCTCACGTCGCTCACGCCGTCCGCGGCGGGGGAGACGTCCGCGCCGGCGGCGAGGGCGGCGTCGGTGCTCAGACTGTGGCAGAGCGTCACGGTGGCATTGCGCTCGAGCAGCAGCATGCTCAGGGGCTTGCCGACCATGAGCGTGCGGCCCATTATCATGACTCGCTTGCCCTCGAGCGCCACGCCGTAGTAGTCGAGCAGTTCCATGACAGCTTTCGCCGGGCAGGGCACAAAGGCCTCGCCGTGCCCGACAAAGATGGAGGCGAGCGAGGAGAGCGTTATGCCGTCCACGTCCTTGAAGCGGTCCAGGCCCCGGCGCAGCATGTCCTCGGCATCGGCGTCGGGCAGCGGGCGCATGAAAACCGCGCCGTGTATCGCGTGGTCCTGGTTGATGTTGTCCAGGGTGGATTTGATACGCGAGGTGTCGGGCAGATAGGCGCAGTAAGCCTCGACGCCCGCCGCGTTGCACACCTCGACCGCGAGGCGTTCGTAATTTGCGCCGGTTTAGCTGCCTCCGGTGCCCACGCGCATAAGCGCCAGCGCCGGCATTATGCCGCGTGAGCGCAGAATCCCGGAGCGCCTGGCGGCTTCGGCCGTGATGGCGTCCGCCACGGGACGGCCGTTTAGTATCCTTGACATTTAAAACCTCTCCTTTACTGCGGCCAGGGCCGAGTCTATTATAGGGTCGTACTTTTCAAAAACAAGCTCGCACTCGCGCCTGAGCGTCATCGCGAACACGTCGTCCTCCATACCGGCGGCGTTTATGAGTATGTTCAGTTCGCTCGCGCGCATCGCCGCGCGGCACATGTGCAGCCCCACGCCCACGTCGCTTATCGCCCCGCGCACGCCCTTCTCGGCGAGTTCGGCCAGAATCTCCGCCGCCTCGCCCGCGGTGTACATGACCTCCGTGGGTATGTGGCAGGCCACGCGCAGCGCGCTGTCCATGTGCTTTTTGCGCTCAGGGTCGTCTTTGGACAGGGACAGGTACTTCTTGAGCGGCTGGAAGGCCGCGCCGTCCTCGTCGATGAGCCGCAGCATGTATCCGCGTATGAGCTCAAGCCGCTTTGCCGCTTCGGCTATGTAGTCCGCGTGCTCGGCGCAGCTCTTTTTGCCCTCGCTGAGGGCGCAGACCATGCTGCCCAGCGAGGCCGCGAGCGCGCCCGTGAGGGCCGCCGCGCCGCCTCCGCCGGGCACCGCGTCGCCGGAAGCCAGCTCGCGTGTGAAATCCGCAAGGGATTTGTCGGCAAATTTGTCCATGATTGTCACTCCGTTCTGATTGATGTTTGACCGCTGCCCCCGGCCGACGCAAGCCCCGCAAGCAGGGCCACAAATGGCAGTATGAAACAGGTGCTTATCCCGAAGAGCGCCTGCACAAAATACGACAAAAGCGCAAGCCCGATTGCCGCCGAAGCGCCGCAGAGCGCTAGGCGCAGCACATACGCCGCCAGCGCTATATAGAGCAGCGCTCCGGGTACGCCGAGGTTTACAAGGCACGAGAGCGCCTCGCAGTGCGCGTTGTCCGCGCGCGTTGTGAGCGTGAGGCCGGTCTCGGGCACATAGCGCGAGAATTCAAGCGCCGAGCGGAAGCCGAACGTCCCCGGCCCGCCGCCGGTCACCGGCCGCTCCGAAAACAGCCTGAGCGCCTCTCGCCATATCGCGACACGGCTCGAGCCGAACTCGTCGCGCACGCGGCCGTGCAGTATCTCGTGCAGCTCGTAGAGCGTCCCGTTTTCGCTCGCGGCAAAGTACACCGCCGCGAGCGCGAGCAAGACGAACGCCGCTTCGATTCCCAGCGCGATGAGCGCGGCCTTGCGGCCGAGATGTAAGTTTACATAACATACAATGCCCATAAGCAGCGCCGCGGCGAGCCCCACAAGCCCCGCCTCGGACTGCGAGAGGACAATCACTGCCGTGCCGAGCGCGGCGGGAAGGAGCAGCCAGAGGCGTTTTCCGCGCTTTTCCGCCGCGGTAAAGGCAAAAAGCGGGCATGAGAGGCACAAAAACGCGCCGAGCAGGTTGGTGTTGCCTATCGTGCCGAGAAACGCGCCCGAATAGCTCACGCCGGCGTCGTAGTAGCCGAGCCCCTCGGGGTAGAGCCGGAGCGGGTTGAAGCCGCACAGCTGCAATATGGCGACGGCGCAGCAGAGCGTCACGGAGACGGCAAGCAGGTAGACATAACTTTCTTTGAACTCTCCGTAAAGAGCGCATCCGAGGGCCGTGACGCCGTAGAGCGCGAGCACGAGCAGACCGTCGTAACGGTAGCCCAGCAGGGTCTGCGAGCCGTACTCGGAGCAGGCTGCGCTCACACACGCCCAGGCGAGAAACGCGGCGCACAGGATGGTGAATACGCCGCACCGGCGCGGCGCAGTCTGCTCACGGATGACGAAAAATATCAGCAAAACGGCCCAAATACAGGTCACTACGGCAAAAAACACGAACTTCCAGCGCGTAATATTGCCGTACCCGTCAAGGCCCGTCCAGAGCGGGTAGACGAGCAGCATGAGCGCTATGTACTTGTCGGTCAAGCGGTGCGCCAAACTCTTCATAGCCATATATTAGCACATTAAACCGCCCGGCGCAATCCGGCAACTTGCACTATGCCGCAAACTGTGGTTTAATGTTTTTGAGGTGAGAGCATGTACATTGACACGCACGCGCACTATGACAGCGGCAAGTTCAACTCCGACCGGGACGAGGTGCTCGCCGCGATGCCCGCCGCGGGGATAGACGCGATAATCGACCCCGGCTGCGACGAGGCCAGCTCGCGCGCGGCCATAGAGCTAGCGGAGTGCTACCCGCATGTGTACGCCGCCGTGGGCTGGCAGCCGGAGGAGTGGGAGAGCTGGGACATGTACTCCCCGGCGGCGGTGAGGCAGCTCGCCGCGCACCCCAAGTGCGTTGCGATAGGAGAGATAGGGCTGGACTACTACTGGGACAAAGAGCACAAGGAAATTATGTACGAAATGTTCGTGACTCAGCTCGAATTGGCCCTTGAGCTGGACAAACCCGTCATAATCCACGACCGCGAGGCGCACGCCGACTGCCTCAATATAACCGGGCGATATCCGCTCTTGCGCGGCGTTTTCCACTGCTTTTCCGGCAGCCGCGAGATGGCGGAGGAGCTCCTCTCGCGTGGCTGGTACCTGGGCTTCGACGGGCCGGTGACGTACAAAAACGCCCGGAAGGCGCTGGAGGTGCTGGAGGTAACGCCGCTCGAGCGCATATTGCTCGAGACGGACAGCCCGTACCTCCCGCCCGTGCCGTTTCGCGGCGAGCGCAACGATTCGACAAAGCTGCCGTATATCGCCGCGCGCATAGCCGAGGTTAAGGGCGTCGGCGTGCGGGAGCTCGCGCGCATAACAAGCGGCAACGCCGTGCGGCTCTTCGGCCTGGACAGGGCCGGCTTCGCGGTTGACTAGCCGGCGAAAACCGTATATTATATCAAGGTAGAAAATATGGCGGCGGTGGACAGGAACCGCCGTATCAGGCTGTCTGGAGGTAGGAAAATGGCCGGTGTAATTTCCAGGGGCATACGCGCCCCGATTATTCGTGAGGGCGACGATATCGTCGCCATAGTCTGCGACAGCGTCGAGGCGGCGATGAGAGCCGACGGCTTTGAGCTGCACGAGCGCGACGTTGTGGCTGTGACTGAGAGCGTCGTGGCGAGGGCGGACGGCAACTACGCCACCGTCGACGACATTGCCGCCGACGTGCGCGCCAAGCTCGGCGGCGGCACGGTGGGCGTCGTGTTCCCCATACTCTCGCGCAACCGCTTCGCGATATGCCTGCGCGGCATCGCCCGCGGCTGCGAGAAGGTCGTGCTCATGCTCAGCTACCCGAGCGACGAGGTCGGCAACCACCTCTTCGACCTCGACGCGCTCGACGAGAGCGGCGTGGACCCGTACCGCGACGTGCTGAGCCTTGCAAAGTACCGCAGCTATTTCGGCTATGTGCACCACCCCTTCACCGGCGTGGACTACGTCGAATACTACGAGCACCTCATCCGCGAAGAGGGCGCGGAGTGCGAGATAGTCTTTGCAAACCGCCCGGAGGCGATAGTGAACTTCACAAAGGACGTCCTGTGCTGCGACATACACTCGCGTTACCGCACCCAGCGCCAGATAAAGGCCGCAGGTGCCGAGAGCGTGCTCACGCTCTGCGACATACTCAACGAGAGCGTGAACGGCTCCGGCTGGTGCCGGTACGGCCTGCTCGGCTCCAACAAGGCCACCGAGGACAAGGTGAAGCTCTTCCCGAAGAACGCCCAGGCGGTTGCCGACGGCGTGCAGGCCGAGCTGCTGCGCCGCACTGGCGTCAAGGTCGAGGCAATGGTCTACGGCGACGGCGCGTTCAAAGACCCCGTGGGCAAGATTTGGGAGCTGGCCGACCCGGTCGTAAGCCCCGGCTACACCGAGGGCCTGCGCGGCGTGCCGAACGAGCTCAAGCTCAAGTACCTTGCCGACAACGACTTTGCCGACCTCACCGGCGACGAGCTGCGCGCGGCAATTGAGAGCTCCATCCGCGCCAAAGACGCCGATTTGAAGGGCCGGATGGCCAGCGAGGGCACCACGCCCAGGCAGCTCACCGACCTTATCGGCTCGCTGTGCGACCTCACCAGCGGCAGCGGCGACAAGGGCACGCCCATCATCGTCGTGCAGAACTATTTTAAGAATTACGCTGAATAATGTCACAAATACGGCCCGGCGCAGCGTCGGGCCGCATTTCAAATAGGGGGGAAGAGGTTATGAAGTGCCCAAACTGCGGCCAGGAGGTCGTAATAGCCACAAATCTGTGCCCCTGGTGCGGATACAAGTACAGCTTCGACGGCAGTCCGGCGCCCAAGGAGCCGGTCTACGAGCCCGGCGACGAACCGCTGCGCGTCAAGCGCCGCCGCGACCGCGAACATGAGGCGTCCGAGCACTGGACGCGCGCGGGCACATTCACCGAGTCCGACCGCGCCGAGAGCCGCGCTCGCGGCGAACAGCGCGGGCGCGTGCACGAGGGCGGGGCCGAGCGAGGCATGCGCTGGTATAAGTTTGTGGTTAACATAATTTTACCGCTCACCTTTGTGTACTATATCGGGAGAGGCGTCAGCGCTCTGACGAGCATGACCACAATGGCCACCTTGAGCGACTGGGTGTGGTATTTCCGCTTCAACACGGGCTTATCCATAGCGTACATCGTGAGCTTTGCGGTTTACATAATTTCAGGACTGGCGGCTCTTTTCGCCTCGAAGCAGCTCAAACGCTATGAGTGGCGCGGCGTCATGCTGTATCTCGGCTCAATCCTGCTGCCCGCCTGCACCAATTTGGCGTACCAGGTCATGTGGATGTCGTATTTCGAATATTACTACAGCGCGTTTTCGACGACTGTCGAGTTTTTGGCTGCGATGGTTTACGCGGCGCTGACGGCAGTGTACTTCTCCCGCCGCCGCGACAGGTTTTACGGTGGAACAAAATAACAGCGCAGCACGTCAAACAGACACTGGAAACGGAGCCTGTTTGCGCTTTATGGGAGGACAAAAAATGAAAAAGATTGTTACGCTGCTTTTTGCGCTCGCTGTGTGCTTCGCGCTCGCCACGGGTGCGCTCGCGGACACGGGGCCGAAGCCGTCGGTGCGCATAACGCTAAAAAACCTGCCGGAGGGCGCGGTGTACGGCACGCTGCTGTCGCAAAGCGAAAGCACGGGGCCTTACTCCGTAGACAGCGGCACGGGGAACCCAAGCGAATTTGACGATGTGCAAGACAAGTCCGTCTGGGCGGCGTTCCGCGCCTATGCCGACCCGGACGGCTTCTACTTCCTAAACCAGCTCTGGGATTGCTCCGACGGCTCGCTCCTTTGGACCTACTACCCGCCGGGAACCTACAAGCTGCTGCTCTATTTCCCGGACACAGGCGAGTGGCGCGTCTCGGCGGCCTATTCGCGCTACGCCTTTGACAGCTACTACACAGTGGACCTCGCTCAGGCGGGTGAGCTTGTGCTTGAGAGAAGCTACAACTACGGAAACGAGCTTCTGGGCATCCTGGCGCGCGCAGCGTTCACGATAGCGCTTGAAACGCTGCTCGCTTTCGGATTTGGGTACCGAACGAAGCGCACGCTCGGCTTCATAGCGCTGGTGAA
>CAYXVA010000068.1:0-7185 GCA_964467975.1 uncultured Oscillospiraceae bacterium
TTATCATCAACTTCTACTGGTACCGCAAGGACCACCGGAAGTACGACGGGCAAATCTTTATCTTCTACGTGTTCTGGTACGGTACAGGCCGCGCGATGGTGGAGGGGCTGCGCACCGACAGCCTCTACATACCCGGCACGAACATCCGCACCAGCCAGCTTGTCGCCGCGTGCAGCGCGCTTATCGCGCTCATAGTGCTGCTCGTGAATATAAAGCGGCCGCACAAGCCCACCTTCGTCTCCGTGCAGGCCGCCGCCCAGGCCACCGGCGAGGCGGCGGAGAGCGGCGACACCGCCGAGTCCGGTGCATCGAGCGAGGGCGGCGATACCGGCCCGGCCGGGAGTGGCGACGGCTCCGGGCCCGACGGCGGCGAGACGACAAACGATACGCCAAACTAACCACTTTTTAATTCTAATAGGAGGAAAACAAAAATGTCCGATTACAACGATCTGTTGAATTCTCTCAAAGCCGCGGCGGGCAGCGCCGCGAACATCGCCCGCGACATAGCCGGTAACGCCTCCGAAAAGGCCCGTGACCTTGCGGGCAACGCCGGGGAGAAGGCCCGCGCCGCCGCGCGCATCGCCAAGCTCAAGCTCGACATAGCCGGCAAGCGCGACGAGCGTGAAAAGGCCTACGCCGAGATAGGCCGCATGTACTTTGAATCCGCCGACAAGAAGAACCCCGGCGAGGTCTATGTGCGCCTCTTCGACCAGGTCATGCTCGCCAACGCCGCAATTGAGCGCATGGAGACCGAAGAGCGCGAGCTCAAGAGCGTCTTTGAAAGCGAGGCCGAGGAGGCCGACTTCAGCGTGATAGTCTCCGAAGCGGAGGCCAACGCCGAGACCGGCGCTGAGGCCGACGTCGAGGTCGAGATAACCGAGGTCGAGCCCGAAGCCGAGGCCGACGCCGCGCCCGAGGACAAGACCGAGGAATGACGCCCAGATGCGCTTACTGCCGGAGAACGGGGGCTTGACATGGAAATACGTGTTCTGCGCTATTTTCTGGCGGTCGTGCGCGAGGAGAGCATTACAAAGGCGGCCGAGTCGCTGCACGTGACCCAGCCCACGCTCAGCCGCCAGCTCGCTCAGCTCGAAGAACAGGTCGGTGCGCGGCTCTTTGCCCGCGGCGCGAGGAAAATCACGCTCACTGCCGAGGGACGGCTGCTGCGCCGCCGCGCCGAGGACATACTCGAGCTGGTGGACAAGACCGAGGGCGAGCTGGCGAGCTACGGCGGCGAGCTGGAGGGCACGGTGTCCATAGGCTGCGGAGACCTCCGGGCCGTTGACACGCTCGTG
This sequence comes from uncultured Oscillospiraceae bacterium, assembly GCA_964467975.1. Lineage (GTDB taxonomy): Bacteria > Bacillota > Clostridia > Oscillospirales > Oscillospiraceae > Scatomorpha. The sequence goes on from CAYXVA010000068.1 coordinate 1,296, forward strand.
GGGCTTATAAACGCCTTCGGCAAGCGGTACCCGGTGGTCAAATTCGACTTGTACACCGCCACGGCCGAGCACGTGAAGGAGCGCATGGACAGCGGCGCGGCGGATATCGGGCTGCTGCTCGAGCCGGTGAGCATGGAGAAGTACGAGCTCATCCGCCTGCCCGAGCGCGAGAGGTGGGTCGCGGCGATGCCGCCCGACTCCCCGCTTGCGGCGTTTGAGAGCGTCACAGCCGAGCAGCTGTGCGCGCAGCCGCTTGTGCTGCCGCAGCGCATCGAGGCGCAGAGCGCGCTGGCCCACTGGTTCGGCGAGCGCTTCCGCACGCTGGACGTCCGCTGCACAAGCAACCTGCCCTCCACGGCGCTGGCCATCGTGCGCACGGGCGCGGCCTGTGCCCTCATTATCGGCGGCTCCGTCACGGGGTGCGACCCGGCAAAGGTGACATACCGACCGCTCAAGCCCGAGCTCACGGCGGAGAGCGTCATAGCCTGGCGGCGCGCGCAGCCATTCGGAGCGGCGGCGGAGCGCTTTATCGAATTCCTCCGCGAGTCATTGGACGCGCGGCAGCCCGAATAGGCTGCCCGGCCCTTGTGAAAGCAAAAATACAGCCCCGAAGCCGCAGCTTCGGGGCTGATTAATTTGTCTGCTGTTATTCGATCGCAATGGTGTTGTGCGCTTCGAGCTTCTTCACGTCGGCCTTCGGCACGCTGAGCTTCAGGATGCCGTCCTCGTACTTGGCGTGGATGTCGCCCGTGGGGACGTCGCCCACGTAGAAGCTCCTCTGCATGGCGCCCGCGTAACGCTCGCGGCGGATGTAGTTGCCCTTCTTGTCCTTGTCGTCCTTGTCGAGGCCCTTGCTGGCGCTTATCGTCAGGTAACCGTCGTTGACCTTGACGTCTATCTCGTCCTTACTGAAGCCCGGCAGGTCGATGTCCAGCTCGTAGGTGCCGTCGGTCTCGCGCACGTCGGTTTTCATCATGTTGCGGCCCTTCTTGCCGTACAGCGCGCGGTTCGCGCCGCGGGCCATGCGGTCAAAAGCGCGGTCAAAGTTATCAAAATCATCAAAGAACTCATCAAAAAGGGTTTCTCCAAAAATGCTAGGCAACATAAGTCATTCCTCCATTCAAAATTGTAACGTTGTTGCCGCCGGGCGAAGCCCGGTGCATGTTTAAAACTTACTTCCGAACTCTTCGGGAGGGCTCTCATTTGCCTCTCTCTTAAGTTCGTCTTTATTATACCGCAAAAATTAGCACTGTCAAGAGGAGAGTGCTAATTTTAATATTTCATGCGATGTTTGTTCACATTTCATGCAATAATTTGGAGATACGCTGGAAAAACAGGAAAATTGATTCCAAAATATCACAGTATTTCGAGCAATTCGTGCAGGTCGCGAAGCTCAAAGTCCACTTTCGCGCCCGTATGATTGGGTAGCGCGCGGGGGTTGTACCAGCAGGTTTTGATTCCTGCCGCGTTTCCGCCCGCGACGTCGCTCGTGAGCGAGTCGCCGATAATGAGTACGCGCTCACGCTCCACGGGGCCGACGGCGGCGAACACGGCATCGAAAAACCCGCGAGCGGGCTTCTCATATCCTATCGCCTCGGAGAGGAACACGCCGTCGAGCAGAGCGCCGAGGCCGGAATTTTTGAGCTTGCGCTCCTGGGCCACGACGGTGCCGTTTGATACGGCGTACTGACGAACTTTGCCGCGCAGGGACTTCACAAGCTCGTAACTGCCGTCGCAGAACTCGACCGTGTCGCCGAGGCGAAGCTGGTAGAGCTCGTTGAAGCGCGGCGCGATGGCCGTGTCTATGCCGAACTCGGCAAAGAAGTCCTCAAACCGGCGCACGAGGATGACCGGCTTTGTGAGCTCCCCGCGCTCGAGCGCCTCCCAGTAGCCCTTGTTGATGGCCGAGTAGCGCGAAATCATCCCGTCGGTGCACTCGCCGAGCCCAAATTCGGCGAAGAGCGCCCTGACGGCCGCCTTCTCCGCCGCCAAAAAGTCCAGCAGCGTCCCGTCCACGTCCCAGAGCAGTACGTCAAAATTCATATCTAACGCCTCCAAAAGCGGTGTAGTCGAGGTTTAGTGTAGCATGAACGAGAGGCAAACGCAAGCCGCGATGCGCCCTCATGTGGTCACGACTCGCTGCTAGCTCACGCGAGAGGGCGGGCGAGGGGCGATATTAGGATGCCGCACACGGCAAGCAAACAGCCCAGTCCGCGGACTGGGCTGTTTCTTTGTGCTTGATTCAAGCGATGTGCTTCATTTCGCCTTGCGTATTCTCGGTATCACGAGGCTCGCGAGCGTGCCGCCTATCAGGGCGGTGCAGCCCTGGGGCCAGGAGAACATGATGGAGAGCATCTGCACTTGCTGCGGCTGTACGCCGGTGAGCACGCCGAGCAGCAGCGGCACGGCAATCCACAGGAAGGCGCACTTGAGCACGGCGGCAATCGCCATCGCTATCCACTGCCTTGCTCCCTCGGTGCCCATTTTCGCGATTATCAGGCCGTAGACGACGCACAGCAGTGCGTTGCCGCAGGCGACGACCGGGGACACTGCCGCGACGGCGGGCCCGATGCCGATGAACTGCGCGAGCATGGCGGAGACGATGCCGGTTGTCACACCGCAGCCGATGCCGCTCATCGCCGTGAACACGAACAGCACGCAGTTGACCAGCGAGCCGGTCACGAGCTGATTGACCGAGAACGGCCCGGTTATTACCGCGCCGGCGGGGAAAACCTTGCCCAGCAGCTGTGCCACGATTATGAGCGCGATGCCCATCGCGGTGCGGGCCACCCATCGGACCGCATTGTGAGAATTAGACATTTACTCTTCAACCTCCTCAAGGCGGTCGACGAACGTGCTGTCGAGCGAGTTTTGCTTTTCCGCCTTCGCTTTATACGTCCTGACGTTGTTGGCCGCGTTCATGACGGGCGTTATCGTGCCCGCGCCCGCGACGCAGCCGCCGGGACACGCCATGCCTTCGAGCAGGTAGCCGTTGCGCTTGCCGGCCTTGGCGAGCGTGAGCATTTTACGGCACTCGCGCAGGCCGTCCCCGTATTCAATCTCGACGTGGCGCTCCGGGTCGAGCCGGCCTATGACCTCGGCGACAGCCGCTGCCACGCCGCCTACGACGGCGAAGCCGCGCCCCGAGCCGGTACCGGCGGAGAACTCCTTGTCGCACTTGTCGGGCTCGAGAGTGGCAAAGTTTATGTCCTTGGCGTCGAACATGCCCTGGAGCTCTTCGAAGGTGAGGACGAAGTCGACGTCCGAGCGCACGCTGCGGCGGCTGGCCTCGAGCTTCTTTGCCGCGCAGGGGCCGACGAAAACTATGCGCGCGTTGGGGTTGTCCTTCTTGACGAGGCGCGCGGTGAGCACCATGGGTGTGAGGGCCATGGAGATGTTGTCCTTGAACTCGGGATACAGCTTCTTCGCCATGACGCTCCAGGCCGGGCAGCAGGAGGTGCCCATCCAGTCGAGCTTCTCCGGGACGTTCTCCATGAAGTCCTTGGCCTCCTCGACTGTGCAGAGGTCCGCGCCTATCGCGACCTCGACGGTGTCGGCGAAGCCGAGGATGCGCATGGCCTTGCGGAGCTTGGCGGGCGTGGCGTCCTTGCCGAACTGGCCGACAAAGGCGGGCGCGACGCAGGCGATTATCTTGTCGCCCTTGTGTATGGCCTGTATCAGCTGGAAAATCTGGCTCTTGTCCGCTATCGCGGCGAAGGGGCAGTTCACGAGGCACATGCCACAGGAGACGCACTTGTCGTAGTCAATTTTGGCGCGGCCCATCTCGTCCGAGCCTATCGCGTCCATACCGCAGGCTTTGGCGCAGGGGCGCTCGAGGCGGCTTATCGCGTTGTACGGGCACTGGTTGAGGCACCTTCCGCACTTGACGCACTTGTCCTGGTCAATAACGCTCTTGCCGTCGCGGCCTACGGATATGGCCTTCTTCGGGCAGACGTTCATGCACGGGTGCGACAGGCAGCCCTGGCAGTTTGAGGAGATGCGTATCTCCTTCGGCGGGCAGGCGTTGCAGGCGAAGGGGATGATGTTTATGAGCGGGGGCTCATAGTACTTCTCGGGCAGCGCGGCCTCCTCGATGCCGTCGCTGGCTAGGTGCTGCTCGGCGGCGGTGCGCAGCGGTAGGCCGCAGGCGAGACGCAGACGCTCGGTGACTATGGCGCGCTCGAGGAACACGTCGGAGCGGTACTGGGCCACCTCGCCCGGTATAATCTTGTACGGCAGCGCGTCAATTTTTTTATAGTCGCCGCCCTCGTAAGCGAGCCTGGCGACCTCCTTGAACACGTCGCGGCGGATATCGTCAACTACACTGTGTATGCCTCTCATTGCGATGTCCTCCTCAATTATAATAGAATTATAATAGAGCGCATTTATTCATGACAACTTATTATACCGAATCTGAGCAGCATTTCAACCCTCAAGACGAAAAACCGGGGCGATTTTCGCCCCGGTTTTTCGTCACAAAAGCCGCAGAGTGCACAATGACATCAGCCGAGCCTCAAGCCGCCGGGTGAGCGGCTTTCTGGGGCGCTTTCTTTTGGTAAGACAAAAGAAAGCGCCCCCGGAATTGCTTAAAGTAAGTATAAAAGGGTTAATAACGCCTACAGCCGCTTGAACGCCTGTTCCAAATCCGCTATGATGTCCTCGGCGTTTTCGAGCCCGACGCTCATGCGCACGAGGCCCTCGCTTATGCCGGCCTCCTTGAGCTCCTCGGCGGTGTAGGGGGAGTGCGTCATACTGGCCGGGTGCTCCGCAAGCGTTTCGGCGTCGCCGAGGGAGACGGCGGTGGAGATCATCTCAAAGCTGTCGAGCAGCTTTGCGCCCGCGGCGCGGCCGCCCTTGACCTCGAACGAGAGCATGCCGCCGAAGCCGGACATGAGCTTCTTCGCGAGCTCGTGGCCCTCGAAGGACTCGAGCCCCGGGTAATAGACCTTTTCGACCTTGTCGCAGCCCTCAAGCCACTCGGCCACGCACATCGCGTTGGCGTTGTGACGTTCCATGCGGACCTCCATGGTCTTTAGGCCGCGCAGCACCAGATACGCCTCGAAGGGGCCCATGACCGCGCCGGTCATGTCCTTGATGCCGAAGGTGCGAACCTGGTCGATGAACGCCTTCTTGCCGCAGACGATGCCGCCTATCACGTCGCCGTGGCCGTTGAGGTACTTGGTCACGGAGTGCGCCACGATGTCGCAGCCGAGCTCAATCGGGAGCTGGTTGTACGGCGAAGCGAAAGTGTTGTCGCACATAACGGTGATGTTCCGGCCCTCGCTGCGGGCAATCTTGCATATCTCGGGGATGTCCTCAATCTTGAGTGTGGGGTTGGCGGGCGTTTCTAGGTAGATGAGCGCCGTGTTGGGCCGTATCGCGCCGCGCACCTCGTCGAGGTTTGACGTGTCGACAAAGCTCACGTCTACGCCGTAGCGTTTCATGCCGTGCTCGAGGAAGCTGAACGTGCAGCCGTAGAGCACGCTGTCGGCGATGATGTGGTCGCCCGCTTTGCAGACGGTCCAGATTGCGGCGGTGATTGCGCCCATGCCGCTGGAAGCGGCGACGGCGTCCTCGGCGTGCTCGAGTTCGGCGACCTTGCGCTCAAGCGTGGTCAGTGTTGGGTTGCCCAGGCGTGAATAGACGTAGCCGCCCTCCTCGCCGGCGAAGCGCCGTCCGCCCTGGGCGCACGAATCGAACACAAAAGTGCTGGTCTGGAAAATAGGCGTCGCGAGAGTGCCGAAGGGGTTCTTCTCGTTCCCCGCGTGTATTGCACGCGTCGAAAAGCCGGCATTCGTGTAGTCTTTCATGCAAAATAACCTCCATTTGATTATTCTCCCTGGCTCTATTTAAATAATATCACGAAAAACCGGCGAAACCAATTGTTGTT
>CAYXVA010000069.1:0-7104 GCA_964467975.1 uncultured Oscillospiraceae bacterium
TTTTTCCTTATTTGAGCACCGCGCCTTCTGCGGCGGAGCTTACTAGCCGGGCGTAGCGGTCGAGGTAGCCGCCGAACTTCTTCGGCTCGGGCGCGACCCACTCGGCGCGGCGGCGAGAGAGCTCCTCGTCGGAGACGAGCACGTCGAGCCGCTTATTCACAACGTCGACGCGGATCTGGTCGCCGTCGCGAATGAGGGCGATCGGCCCGCCCGCGGCAGCTTCGGGGGAAATGTGGCCGACGAAGCAGCCGTTGTTCGTGCCGGAAAAGCGCCCGTCGGTGATAAGGGCCGTGCTGGTGCCGAGGCCCTGGCCGTTCAGGAGCTTCATGGGCAGGTACATCTCGCGCATGCCGGGGCCGCCCTTCGGCCCCTCGTAGCGCACGACTATCACGTGGCCGGGCTTTATCTTGTGCGCGTTTATTGCCTCGACGCAGTCGTGCTCGCCGTCGAAGCAGATGGCCGTACCTGTGAACTGCCGCACCTCGGGCGCTATCGCCGCGGGCTTTGCGACGCCGGTGTCCGGCGCGATGTTGCCGCGCATGATGGCGAGGCCGCCGAGCGTGCTGTGGGGGTTGTCCAGCGTGCGGATAAGGTCGTCGTTCGCCGGGTACATGTTACGGTAGGCGTCGAGGTTCTCGCCAAGCGTGCGCCCCTCGGCGGTCATGACGTCCGTGTGCAGATATTTGCGTATGCGCTTCATGACCTCGGGGATGCCGCCGGCCTTGTACAAATCCTCGCAGTCGTATATCAGCGAGGCCGGGTCGACGGCCGCGATGTGCGGGATTATCTCGCTGTACTTGTCAAACGTCTCCATGACCTTCGCGGTGTCAAAGCCCAGCTCGTAGGCGAGCGCGCAGGTGTGGATAACCGCGTTGGTCGAGCCGCCGACGGCCATGAGCACCATTATGGCGTTCTCAATCGCGTCCCAGGTGAGAATCCGCTTCGCAGTTATGTGCCGGTTGACGAGCTCGACGGCCTTCTCGCCGCTTTTGAAGGCGCAGCGGCGGCGCTCGTTGTAGACGGCGGGGATGAGCCCGCTGCCGGTGAGGCCGAGGCCGAGCGCCTCGCCGAGTACGCTCATCGTGTTCGCCGTGCCCATGAACTGGCACGAGCCGCAGGTCGGCGCGCAGACCGTCGTGAGGTCCTGGAGCTCGTCGAGGGTTATCTCGCCCTTGCTGTACTTGCCGAGGCCCTCGGAGATGCTCGTCGTGTCGCTCTTTATCTTCTTGCCGAATGGCGGCGCGCTGAGCGTACAGCCGCCGGGCACAAACACGGTCGGGATGTCGAGCCGCGCCGCAGCCATGAGCATGCCGGGGATAATCTTGTCGCAGCTCGCGAGCAGCACGAGGCCGTCGAGCCGGTGCGCGCGGGCCTGTATCTCCACCGCGTCGGCGATGTTCTCGCGCGAGGGCAGGACGTAGTGCGCGCCCGCGTGGTTGTCCGTGACGCCGTCGCAGCAGGCGATAACGCCGAACTCGACCGGCGTGCCGCCGGCGCGGTAGACGCCGTACTTGACCTGCTCTGCGAGCTGGCGGAGATTAATGTGGCCGGAGACCATCTCGTTATAGGAGTTGGCAATGCCTATGATTGGGCGGGACATGTCGTCGTCCGTGTAGCCGCAGGCCTTGTAGCAGGTCTTGTTGGATATGAAGTCAAAGGTGTTGAACGCGCCTATTCCGTAGTTGTCAGCCATATTTATTCCTCCTCCACGATTGGGCAGGTCAGCGCCCCGCAGGGCAGGACCATGAGCTCTTTGAGCCCGGGCTTGTCGGCCTTTATGAGCGCCCAGGCCTCCTCGGGCGTCTTGACGGGTATCATGCCGGCCTTGCGCACTTCCTCGTCAGCGAGGCCGCTTATGAGGTAGACCTTCATGTGCGTGAGGTAGCGCATGGTGAGCAGCGAGATAGCCATCTCGGGGTCGTAGCGCTCGTAGGCCTGCTTCTCCCAGAGCTGCTCATAGCTCTCACACTCGAAGCCGAGGCGGTAGCCCTCGGGGCCGAAGCCGTTGAAGCACTCGGCGCAGAGCACGACGGACGAGCCGTCGTTCATGGCGAAGAGCCCGTTGTGCAGGCCCTTGACGCTCTGGAAGAGGTTACAGTCCTTGGGCGCGCCGCCGTTGGAGATAATGGCCGCGTCGAACTTCTTGTGTATGCGGACGCCGTATATCTTCTTTATTATCTCGACGCCCTCGTAGTACGCCTCGCGCCAGTCGCCGGCGACGACGCCGCTGAACTCGCCGTGGTCGTCGACTATGACGTTCACGAGGAAGGCAGGGTCCACCATCGCGGCAATCTCGAACATCTCCTCGCTCACGGGGTTGCCCTCGAGGATGCCGCTGTTGCACTTGGGCTCGACCTCGTACTTGACGGTCTTGCTGAAGCAGTTCTGGTGGTTCTGCTCTATTGTCGAGAAGCCCGCGACGCCCGGGGCGATGCTCTTGCGCCCGCCGCCGAAGCCTGCGAACACGTGATAGCATATCCCGCCGGTGAGCACGACCTTGTCCGCCTCGGCGACTATTTTGTTTATGTACACCTCGTTGCCGCGCTGCGTCCGGCCCAGGTGTACGAGGTCGTCCGCCCGGCAGTCGTGGGAGACAATCTTGACGCGGGCCATGGCCTCCTCGCCCGCGAGTATGTGCTTTTCCTCCTCGGTCGCGGCCTCGTGATAACCTGTGGCTATGACGACGGTGATGTCGCCGTCCGGCACGCCGCCGGCATTGCACTCGTCGAGCAGCCGCGCGAGATACGCGTCCGTGCGGTAGCTTGCGCGGGTGAAGTCGCTGATTATAATCGCGACCTTGTCGCCCGCCTTGACCTTCTCGCGCAGCGGGGCGCTGCCGGTCGGGTGGCTGAGCACGCGCTCGAGCTCGGCGTTAAAATCCTTGAGTGGCGGATAGTCGTTGAGCTCCAGGCGGGTGATCTCTATACCGTCGTCGACGGGGAAGCTCAACTCTCCCCCGCCGTACGGCACTGTTACGTTCTGCACTGCGTTTCCCTCCTTAACAATACTCGCATGCACGGCTGATTATGGTCTCGGAATAGCCCAGTCCCAGCACCTCGGCGTTGGTGAGGCGTCCGGAGAGCGTGTCCACTATCTGCCCGAGCGTCCTGTCGGCCATCTCGTTGAGGCTGACGTTCTTCGTGAGCACGCCGCTCATGTCGAGGTCTATGTTGTCGATCATCTTTTTAAACGTCTCGCCGTTGGCCGTGACCTTCATGACGGGCACGACGGGGTTGCCTATCGCGTTGCCGCGGCCCGTGGTGAACACGATAAGCTGGCACCCGCCCGCGGCCTTGGCCGTGACGGAGAGCATGTCGTAACACGGCGTGTCCATGAGCACGAGGCCCTTCTTCTCCGGCTCGTGGGCACAGTCTATCATGTCCACGATGGGCGTGCTGCCGCCCTTGTATATGCAGCCGAGGCTCTTCTCCTCGAGCGTCGTTATCCCGCCGTCCTTGTTACCCGGCGACGGCTGGGTCCGGCGCACGTCCTCGCCCGCGTCAATCTGCTCCTGCTCGCGGAATTTCACATAGTCGAGTATCTTCTGTCCGACCTCCGGCGTGGCGGCGCGGCGCGCGAGGATGTGCTCTGCGCCTATCATCTCGACAGTCTCGGAGAACATAGCCGTGCCGCCCGCGGCGACAACGCGGTCACTCACGAGGCCCATAACCGGGTTCGACACCAGCCCGCTCGTCGCGTCCGAGCCACCGCACTCCACGCCGAGTATGAGCTCCGACAAATCGCACTCGACGCGCTTACACATGCTCGCCTCGACTATCATGCGGCGGGCTATCTTCTTCGCCTTCGCGACGGTCTCTATCGTGCCGCCCTCCTCCTGTATGAGCAGGGCCTCGACGGGCTTGCTCGTCCTGGCCTTGAGCTCGGCGAGGAAGTCGTCCATCCTGTTTATTTCGCAGCCGAGGCCAATCGCCACGACGCCGTAGACGTTCGGGTGCGCGGCGAGGCCGATGAGCACATCGCGCGTGCGCCGCAAATTGCGGCTCGACTCGCCGCAGCCGTTCTGGTTCACGAAGCTCACCGCGCCGTACAGCCCTTCGGCCGCGAGCCTTGCCGTCTCAGCGGCGCAGCCGACGGTTGCGAGAATCAAAACGTGATTTCTCGTCCCGACACGCCCGTCAGGGCGGCGGTAGCCCAGAAATTTCACAGTATTCGCCTCCTTGGCAGTAAAAATGCCCGCACAGCCATCCTCAGACCGCTGCCCGGGCGCTTGCTAGGTTAGAGTTGTGATTTTCTTGGGGATTTCGCGCTCCGCGCGCACGGCCGAGCACCTACCCCCGGGAGCCGCATCCGTCCGCGGCGAGGACAAAGTTTTCGTCCACCTTTTTCAAAAGGTGGCAGAGATCCAGGGGACAGAGTCCCCTGGTCGCTCGCCACAGCGAGCGAAACTCCCCAATAATAATGAGAAGATCAGGAAGGGGCCCGGGGGAACCCTATCAAGGGGTTCCCCCGCTCGCGCGCCAAAGCGCGCGAGAACGCCCCCAAACTTTTCTCAATACTGCCTCTCATAGTTGGCCTGGATGGCCTTGATAATGCGGGTGGCAACGTCGCAGGTAGGCGTTGGGACGCCGACCTTGCGGCCGAACATGCTTATCGCGCCAGTGAGGCTGTCCACCTCGGTCTGACGATAGTGCTGGCAGTCCTGGGCCATAGAGGGGTAGTAGTCGCCGAGGCCCTCGATGATATGCGGCATCTCGCCCTGCATGTGCTCCCAGATTCCAGGAATGCCCAGCGCGGCGGCGACGTCGGAGGCCTCTTTCCAGATGTCCCATACGAGCTGCACACCGTCGGGAGTGTCGTAGACCTCGCGTATCTTCAGGCGGAGGATGGCGCAGACGGTGTTGAAGCCGCTGTTGCTCGTGGCCTTTTTCCAGATACGCTCGCGTACGTCGTCATAGAATTTAGGCTTCGCGCCACCGGCGGCAAAGCACTTTTCAAGGTACGCGCCCGCCGCACGGGTAACGTCGTTCATCTCACAGGGGCCGAAGTACAGGTTCTCGACGCCGGCGCTCGGCTTGGCGACGCAGACGCCCGGCTCCGGCAGCTCGGTGCCCATGTTACCGCAGCCGAACAGTATGCGTCCCGCCGGGAAGTACTTCTTAAGGACCTCCTCGTTGCCCAGGCCGTTCTGCAGCGTAGCCACAACTGTGTCCGGGCCGGCGAGTTGCTTTGCGGTCTCGCAGGCGACGTCGGTTATCGTGGTCTTTACCATGATAATCACTATGTCCACCTGCGGCACACCCTCGGCGGAGTATGCGGTCTTGAAGCCCGTGACATGGAACTCGCCGTCCGGGTTGCGGAATATCATGCCGTCGGCCGCGACCTTGTCCATGTGCGCCTTATACGGGTCAATGAGCCACAGCACCTCCGCGCCGCCCTTTTTCAGGTAGCTGGCAAACACGCTGCCGGCCGCTCCGGAACCTACCATCGCAATTTTCATCTTAGTTTTCTCCTTTCTGATTCTCATATAAATTTCCTCATATAAACTTCAAATTTATGCATGGTATATAGTTTATTACGTTATTACAAATTAGTCAATAGAAAACCTGTTTCCCAAGAACCGCCATTATGCACTAATAAATCCCCGTATTCTTATGCAACATGCACAGATGTGCAATAGGCCCTATTAATATTGTTAGCATTTTGACGTTTAATCGGAGAATTTTGTCGATTTTTCGCTTGTTTTTACGTGCTCAGTGTGTTATTAATATAAATACATGTACAACAGTAACACAAAGAAATAAAATGTGTGCAGTGTGTACGAATCCTAATCCTTTATGGGAGTCTAAAGAAAGAGGGTTTACAATGGAAAACACCAAGAGGAAAGGTCTGCCAGTGTTCATCGGAGTCGCCTCCGTCTGGATGGGCACCCACTTCGGGCCCGGAGTCGCCAGCGGCACTCAGCTCAATCAGTACTACGTACGCTTCGGCCTACCCGGCATCCTAATCACCGTAATCGCCATGGGGCTTCTCGCCTACGCTCTTTACTGCTCCATGGAGTTCTCCCGTATCTACAGGACTTACGATTATCAGTCCTGGGTTGAGAAGCTATTCAATATGAAGTGGGCTGTCATCCTCTTCGACGTTTCCTTCGTAATCACCATCATTACCGCGCTGGGCGGTTCCGTCAACGCCGTCGCATCGTTGCTTGAAAGCTTCTGGGGCATAAACTACTGGATTGGCGTTGCCGCGGTCGTCATATGCGGCATGTTGCTGTGCGCCTTCGGCGCGGAACTCATACGCAAGAGTTCTTCCTATATGATGTTCATCGTTGTGGGCGTCCTGTTTTTCATCATAATACTTGTTGTTGTTTACGGTGAAGCGGATCTCACCGGAGCCATCCAAAATCAGGCCCAAAATCTTGAGGTGGCGGACTGGAGCGTTGGTAATTGGCTCCGCGCTTTGTGGTCTGCCATAATCTATGCAGCTTTCCAATCAACTGTCGTTGCCAACATATCCTCCGTTGCTGATACCCTTCCCGACCGCCGCGAAAGCAAGAAGTCTGCCATCGCTGGTTTCATCGGCAATACCGTTCTCCTCCTCGTCCTCACCACCACGCTCTACAGCTACACCTCGGTCATGGATATCACCAACGAATCGCTTCCGTTCTACGCCGTCCTGCAGAGTCTGGGTTTCAATTGGCTGACCGCCGTGTACATTTTTGTCGTGTTCCTGGCCGTCATGAGCACTGTCGTCGGCTTCGCCTTTGCCGGCGTCGCCCGCTTCAGCAAGTACTACCGTCCGAAGGAACACAAAAACGAGACCACCCCGGTGCGTGACGCCGCTTTTGTCTGCATCATGCTCCTGATCTGTGCCGCTGCCTCCCGTTTTGGCATTGTCGCTCTAGTTTCCACCGGCTATACCATCCTGGGCTACCTGAATCTTCCCATCATCGTGTTGCCCGCCATTATCCTCGGCGGCCGCAAGGTGAGCAAGAAGTACCTCAAGGCGCACAACATCAAGGCCACGGGCGTTCCGGGCCTCGACGAGTGATGATATACCTCCATAAACACGAAAACGCCCCGGCTCAGGCCGGGGCGTTTTTGCCGCGTCCAGGTTCACGCCTGGCCGGGTTTCTTCTTGGGA
>CAYXVA010000070.1:0-4147 GCA_964467975.1 uncultured Oscillospiraceae bacterium
TACAATGGAAAGGCGGAGGACAATGTTTAAGATAGCGGAAAAATTTCCACTGAATACGTCGCAGAGTATATACCGGGTAAGCATAGAAGCGCCGCTTATAGCGAAGAGCGCGAAGCCTGGGCAGTTTGCCATATTCAGGCTGGACGAGTACGGCGAGCGGTTTCCGCTGACTATAGCGGACTATGACCCCGAGGTAGGCACTGTGAGCTTTAACTTCCAGCCTGCGGGCAAGAGCACGCAGATGTTCTCGCTGATGGAGGCCGGGGATTACATAGCGGACATAGTGGGCCCGCTGGGACGTCCGGCGGAGATAGACCCGAATGCGAAGCGCGTGTGCGTGGTAGGCGGCGGCACGGGCTGCGCGATAAACTACCCTGTTGCGAAGGAGCTCAAGCGCCTAGGAATAGGCGTGGACATGATTTGCGGCTTCCGGAGCAAGGACATCGTTATAATGGAGGACGAGTTCCGCGCGGCGTGCGACAATCTGTACATCACGACTGACGACGGCACGTACGGCGAGGCGGGCTTTGTGACGGACAAGCTCAAGAGTCTGCTGGAGAGCGGCATCCAGTACGACAGTGTACTGACTTGCGGCCCGATAGTGATGATGAAGTACGTGGCGGAGGCAACGCGGCCGTATGGGATAAAGACGAACGCGAGCCTGAACCCCATCATGATAGACGGCACGGGCATGTGCGGCGGCTGCCGGCTCTCTGTGGGCGGCGAGCGCAAGTTTGCGTGCGTGGACGGGCCTGAGTTTGACGCGCACCTGGTGGACTGGGACAGCCTGCTCGAGCGCAACACGTTCTACGCCGAGCAGGAGGCCGAGGAGAACGAGCACGTGTGCCGCATCACGGGCGGCGTGCGCCGTGGCGAGTACAAGCCCGGGGTCATAGACGGCGTGAACGAGAACCCGGTCAAGCGCATGACGAAGCACCCGATGCCGGAGCAGGACCCCGTGATACGCGCGAAGAACTTCAACGAGGTCGCACTGGGGTACACGGCGCAGATAGCGCAGGAAGAGGCGCAGCGGTGCCTGACGTGCAAGAATCCGCATTGCGTACAGGGCTGCCCTGTGAACGTGCGCATCCCTGAGTTCATCTCGCACGTGAAGGTGGGCGAGTTTGACGAGGCGTACGAGGTCATAGCGAGCACGAACAGCCTGGCTGCGGTGTGCGGGCGTGTGTGTCCGCAGGAGAAGCAGTGCGAGAGCAAGTGTGTACGCGGCGTGAAGGGCGAGCCTGTGGCGATAGGGCGCCTGGAGCGCTTTGTGGCGGACTACCACCTGGAGCATGGCGGGAGCGCCGGGCAGGCACAGAAGGTGGAGAGCAACGGCCACAAGGTGGCGGTAATAGGCTCGGGCCCGAGCGGCCTCACTTGCGCGGGCGACCTTGCGAAGAAGGGGTACGAGGTGACGGTGTTCGAGGCGCTGCACAAGTGCGGCGGCGTGCTGGCGTACGGCATACCGGAGTTCCGTCTGCCGAAGAGCATAGTGGACCGCGAGGTAAAGAACCTCGAGAGCTACGGGGTCAAGTTTGTGACGGACTGCATCATAGGGCGGACGATGCCGCTTGACCAGCTGTTTACCGACGGTTTTGAGGCGGTGTTCATCGGCTCCGGCGCGGGACTGCCGCAGTTTTTGAACATCCCTGGCGAGAATCTGCTGGGCGTGTACAGCGCGAACGAGTATCTGACGCGAATCAACCTGATGAAGGCGTACAGGGACGACTACGACACGCCGATAAAGTCCGACGCGAAGCGCATCGCGGTGGTCGGCGCGGGCAACGTGGCGATGGACGCAGCGCGGTGCGCCAAGCGCATGGGCGCGGACGAGGTGTTCATTGTGTACCGTCGCGGGCGCAGCGAGCTGCCGGCGAGGGCAGAGGAAGTTCACCACGCGGAAGAAGAGGGCGTGGAGTTCCGTCTGCTGAACAACCCCGTGGAGATACTGGGCGACGCAAACGGGCACGTGGTCGGCCTCAAGTGCGTGAAGATGAAGCTGGGCGAGGCCGACGCAAGCGGGCGCGCGAGTGTGAGCACAATAGAGGGCAGCGAGTTTGTGATGGTGGCGGACGCGGTTATCGTGGCGATAGGCACGACGCCGAACCCGCTGCTGCGCACGACGACGCCCGGCCTTGAGACGAACCGGAAGGGCTGCCTCGTGGTGAACGAGGACGCGATGACGTCCCGCGAAGGCGTGTACGCCGGCGGCGACGCCGTCACCGGCGCTGCGACCGTCATCCTCGCGATGGGCGCCGGCAAGAAGGGCGCCGACAGCATAGACAAGTACATCATGGGCAAGTGATGCAATAAAAAGACGCCAAAAGGCGGCGGTTCACCGTGTGTGGACCGCCGCTTTTTTGCGCGGCGTTAGCTTTTAAGCAGACGCGAGAGAGCGTAGTTTACAAAGCGGCGCGCGGCGGGGCTCTGTTCCGACGCGGGGTAGTACGCGGCGCCTATCTCCACCGTGTACGCCGGCTCAAGCGGCAGCAGCACGGCGCGGCCCGAAGTGTCGACATCGCGGGCCAGCAGCGTGTTCACCAGAGCGACGCCCAGCCCCGCGCCGACCAGCGAGAGCGCGCCGTAGATGTCCGTGGTCGACGCCCTGCGGCGCATGGTTATGCCGTGATCGGCGAGAAAGCGCGAGTTGTCCGTCTCCTCGTCGGGGGAGATGTCTATGTACGCCTCATGCGGCAGCTCCGAGGCCGGGAACGCCTCCAGGCCCGCGAGCGGATGGCCCGCCGGAAGCCACACGGCCAGGCTGTCGAGCGCCAGATGCGTCCATTCACAGGCAACCTCGCGGCGGCTCATCACGCAAAAATCCGCTTCGTGCCGCTCCAGCGCGCGGGCAAGCGAGCTGCTCATGCCCTCGAAGAGCTCTATTTCCACGCCCGGGTGCTCGCTTGAAAAGCCCGTCACGGCCTCGGCAAGCGCCGGATAGTACGCCGGGTAGGACATGCCAACCCGCACGCGGCCGGTCTCCAGACCGCGCACCTCCGCCGCCGTCTGACGGCAGCTCTCGCCCCAGCGGGCGAGCTCGCGCATGGCGGGCAGCAGCAGCTCGCACTCGTGCGTCGGCGTGACACCCGTGCGCGAGCGGTTTAGGAGCCGGAACCCCACTTCGTCCTCGAGCGAGAGCACCAGCCGGCTCATGCCGGACACCGTATATCCCAGATGCTCGGCCGCCGCGGTCAGGCTCCCCAGCTCCACCGTGCATATGAGCGCCGCGCACTTTTCCGAGTCCATTCACGCAACCTCCTTACTTGACGAAAACGCAAGATAAATATGAAATATTCGCTATTTACTCAAGTATATCCTCGGCGTATACTGTTGTCAAGCCGTAGAGACCGGCGGAAAAGGCCCGGGGGAGTATTAGGATGAAGAGCAAATTGTCAAGGCGCGCAAGCGAACTGCTGCTTGCGGCCGTCATAATAACGCGCAGCACGTCGCTGCTTTTGAGCAAGCTGGGTTTGTCGGATATGACGCCGTTCACGCTCATGGCGCTGAGGTTTTCCACGGCGAGCGTGCTGCTGCTTGCGCTGTTCTGGCGCCGGGTGCGCGCCGCGGGCAGGGAGAGCCTGCTAAAGGGCATGGCCATAGGTGCGGCGTTCTTCGCCGTGCTCACGAGCGAGCTCTTCGGGCTCAGATACACGGCGACGAGCACGGCGTCGTTCCTGGAGAACACCTCCGTGGTGCTGGTGCCGCTGCTGCTCGCGATTGCCACGCGGAAGCTGCCGGGCTGGGTCACGATAGCCAGCGCGCTGCTCTCGCTCACGGGCGTCGGGCTGCTGACGCTCAGGCCGGGCGCGGGCATCGGCCCGGGCGAGCTGCTTTGTATGCTCACCGCGCTGCTATACGCCGGCGCGATAATACTGACCGACCGGCTCAGCCATGGCGGCGGCGACACGCTCGCGATGGGCATAGCCCAGGTCTGCACGATAGCCGTGCTCGCCATAGTCGCGGCGCTCATTTTCGAGCAGCCGCTTGAGATACCCACGCGTGCCCGCGACTGGGCGATAATCCTCGCGCTGGCCGTCGTGTGTACGGGCTTCGGCTTTACGCTCCAGCCCGTGGCGCAGAGCGGCACCACGGCGGAGCGCTCGGCCATGTTCTGCGCGCTCAACCCGCTGAGCGCGAGCGTGCTCGG
>CAYXVA010000070.1:4247-7099 GCA_964467975.1 uncultured Oscillospiraceae bacterium
GCTCGGCGTCATGGGCGTTATCGGCGCGGCGCTGATACTATGCGGCATACTGCTGCCGAACGCCGTCAGCGCACACAGGCAAAAGAATGCCGGCTCGGAACCCCGGCGCATCTGAGCCGCCGCTCTCTCATCGGCCCGCCTCTTTTGGCGGGCCTTTTTGCTGCGTATGATACAACTTTGATGCATTTGCTTGACACAATAGCATTTAATGGTGTATCCTAACTGTATTAAGCGGCTTAATACGGTTGTGGGGTGAGGCGATGATAGCTATAAATTTCCGGGACTCGCGTCCCATATATGAGCAGGTCAAGGACGCTCTCCGGCGGCTCATAGTGTCCGGCGCGCTGCCGCCGGACGAAAAACTGCCCTCCGTACGGGAGCTCGCGGCGCAGCTTGTGATAAACCCCAACACCATTCAGCGCGCCTATCGCGAGCTTGAGCACGAGGGCTATATTGTCTCCGTGCCGGGCAAGGGCAGCTTTGCGTGCGCGCGCAGCGAGGTGGACTCGGCCAGGGCGAAGGAACTGCTCGCGGCATTCGACGACGCGGTGGAGGAGCTCACGTACTTGGGCGTCACCCCGGAGGAGCTCAAGGCGAGGATAGACGAAAAGGGGGCGCAGCGCGATGAAAATTGAGCTTATAGGCGTTGAAAAGAGCTTCGGCGCGCGGCGCGCGCTCGACGGGTTGAGCATGAGCGTGCCCGCCGGGGCGGTGTACGGCCTCGTGGGGCCGAACGGAGCGGGCAAGACGACCGCTATACGCCATGTGACGGGCATATTGCTCGCCGACGCCGGACAGGTGCTCGCCGACGGGGAGCCGGTGTTTGAAAATGTGCGCGTCAAGGGCAGTATGGCGTACATCCCCGACGAGGTGTTCTACTTCCCGCAGGCGAATGTGAACGACATGATGCGCTTTTACAAGAGCGTGTACCCGGGCTTTGACGCGCAGCGCTTCGAGCGGCTGGCGGAGGCCTTCCCCATAGACCGCAAGATGCCCATGCGCCGCTTCTCGCGCGGTATGAAAAAGCAGGCGGCGTTCTGGCTGGCGCTCTCGCTCAAGCCGGAGCTGATGGTGCTCGACGAGCCGGTCGACGGCCTCGACCCCGTAATGCGCCGCCAGGTCTGGAAGCTGCTGCTCGAGGACGTGGCGGAGCGCGGCATGAGCGTGCTCGTCTCGTCGCACAATCTGCGCGAGCTCGAGGACGTGTGTGACTGCGTGGGCTTTATCAACAACGGGCGAATGCTGCTCGAGCGGCAGCTCGCGGAGCTGCAGGAGAACATCTGCAAGCTGCAGATAGTGATGCCGGAGGGCGAGGAGCTGCCCGAGGGGCTGGACGTGCTGCACGTGTCCGGGCCGGGCAAGCATAGTCCGCGGC
Organism: uncultured Oscillospiraceae bacterium; assembly: GCA_964467975.1. Taxonomy (GTDB): domain Bacteria; phylum Bacillota; class Clostridia; order Oscillospirales; family Oscillospiraceae; genus Scatomorpha. The sequence continues at coordinate 5,623 of CAYXVA010000070.1, forward strand.
GCGCCGGAGAGGGTGCTCGCCGCGGCGGAGCGGGCGAACCCCCTCTTTGTGGACGCCGTGCCGCTGACGCTGGAGGAGATCTTCATATACGAGCTGGGAGGTGAGGGCCATGAAGTCCGCGACATCGTACTTTGACCGCGGCGTATTCGTCAAGAGCGTGCTGCGCTTTTGGCCCATCTGGGCGATCTACGCCTTTGTCTGGCTCCTGGTATTGACCATGAACACGGCCGGAATGCTCGGTGCGCGCTCGTTTGACTTTGTGAACAGGGAAGTGCTCCAGGCCGCGACCTACTCCGCCGTGTTTATCTGCCCCATAGCCTGCTGCGCCGCGGCGCTCGCGGTGTTTTCGCACCTCTATTCCGAGCGCGCGGCGGGGTTTTACGCGGCGCTGCCCGTGAGCCGGGGCGCGATGTTTGTGTCCGTCTCGCTCGCAGGGCTGCTGCCGCTGCTGGTGGTGAACGTGCTCGCGTTCCTCGCCACGCTGGCCGTCGAGGCCGTGTTCGGCTTCTCGGGCCTGGCGGCGCTGCTCGAGTGGCTGGGCGTGGTCAGCCTCCTGACCGTCACGTATTTCGGCATAGCGGCGCTCTGCGCCCAGCTTACGGGGCACCTGGTCGTCATGCCGGTGCTGTTCATCACCTTCGGCGTGGTCGTGAGCTGGCTGGGCAACATGGCGCTCGTTGTGCCGGGCATGTTCTGCTACGGCTACGTGAGCGACGGCGCGGGGATAGCAGACCTGCTGTCGCCGTTTGTCTGCTTCGCTCAGGAGTTATATGTCACGCACACGGCCCAGGGCGGCTATGAGCTCGTCGGCTGGACGTGCCTCATAGTTTACGGAATTGTCGGGCTCGCGCTGCTGCCCGTCTCGCTCGCGCTGTACCGCCGGCGCAATATGGAGAGCGCGGGCGACGTTGTCGCAATCGAGCCGCTCAAGCCGGTTGTACAGCTCGTCTGCGCCTTCGCCTCGGCGTTTATCCTCGGCAATGCGCTGTTCACGCTGCCCTTCGGCAGCAGCCCCGCCGACGGGGTGCTCCCGGCAATAGTCTACGCGCTGTGCATGGCCGTGGCGGCCTTTATCGGCTGGTTCGGCTCGGCCATGATAGTCAACAAGACCTTCGCCGTGTTTGGAAACAAAACCGGCTATGCCCTCTGGGCGGGCGTGAGCCTGCTGTGCGCCGCGCTGGTGCTCACCTGTGAGCTGGACGTCACGGGCTATGAGACGCGCGTCCCCGAGGAGAGCGACGTCGTGTCCGTCATGGTCGGCGACGGCGGAGTAAACGTCACTTTCAGCGAGCCGGAAAACATCGCCTCCGCCATCGCCGTACACGAAAGCGTCATCGACTCCCGCGATGAGAACGAGGCCGCCCGCGCGGCCGGCCGAAGCGCGGTGTGGCTCTATCTGAACTACACTCTCGCAAACGGCGACGAGCTCAAGCGCGAATACATGCTGCCGCAGGACGGCGAGTCGCGCGCGCTCGAC
>CAYXVA010000071.1:0-6987 GCA_964467975.1 uncultured Oscillospiraceae bacterium
CCGGCGACAACGTCGACATGGATGTTGAGCTCATCACCCCGATCGCCATCGAGAACGGCCTTCGCTTCGCTATCCGCGAGGGCGGCCGCACCGTCGGCTCCGGCGTCGTCATCGCCATCAACGAGTAATCATTTAACCTTTTAGCGATAAAGGCTCGGCGTCAGCCGAGCCTTTATCAATTGGGGAGCATTTCTGCATGACTTGCGCAGCGCTCATTTTTCGCGTGTCAGGCCGTGCATGAAGCCTCCCAGCGAGGACGAATGTATGTCGCCTGCAATGATGCGCCCGTCGTAGATGAAGAGCTGGGCTGTGACATTTTTCTCGCCTGTGGGGTAATTCGTGACCTCGTAAGTGTAGCTTTCAATTTCGCGCCCGGCGTACGGCGTAAGGTCGTAGCCCTGCTGCTTTTGCAGCGCGTTATACTGGGCTATTACCCCGCTGATGTCCTCGGGCAGGACCACCTCTCGCGCCGTCTCGCTCGACGGGTCGACCTCCCAGCCCAGGCTCTGCAGGTACTCTACCCGCGCCTCGGTGCTGTCCAGCCCCGAGCCCTCCGGCTCTGAGCAGAGCAGTACGATTATCGCCAGCAGCACTGCCACGCCGAGGATGATGAATACGGCGCTTCTTTTAGTGAGCTTTTTTACACCCGTCACGGGACATCCCTCCCGGTGAAGTATATTGTTCACGTGGATGAAATATGACTCAGGAGGCACTCCATGACACGATTAGACAAGCTCCTCGCCCAAAGCGGGCTCTATACGCGCAACGAGGCCAGGGAAGTGATACGCGCCGGACGCGTCAGCGTTGACGGCGCCGTGACGCCGCGCCCGGAGACCAAATGTCCGGAGAACGCCGCCGTTTGTGTCGACGGCGAGAGGGTTAACTGCTCTGAGCACCGCTATTTCATGCTCAACAAGCCGTCCGGGGTACTCAGCGCCACTGACGACAAGCGTCAGGAGACGGTGCTCGATCTGCTCCCGCGCGAGCTGCGCGCTCTGGGGCTGTTCCCGGTCGGGCGGCTCGACAAGGACACGACGGGTCTGCTGCTGCTCACAAACGACGGGGACTTTGCCCACCGCGTGATATCGCCGAAGCATGGCGTTATAAAAACATATATCGCCTCTACGGCGCTTCCCGTGGACGCTGAGGACATCGTAGCGTTCAGTGAAGGCGTAACCCTTGCGGACGGCACAAAGTGTTTGCCGGCCGTTCTGGAGCCCCTGGAGGGCAATGAGTGCCGCGTGCTCGTCTCTGAGGGGAAATACCACCAGGTCAAGCGTATGCTTGCCTCCCGAGGGAAGAGCGTGCTTACTTTACGCAGGGTTAAAATCGGTGCCCTGTGCTTAGACCAAAATTTGGGCCCGGGCGAGGTCAGGGAGCTTCGTCAATTTGAAACGGCGCTGGTTTTTAGCTCATCGTCAGAGTTTTAGCGCCGGGTTTTGTGCCTTTTAACCAGAAAAATCTTAAAGATTCACAAATACATCATATTTTTCTATTGAAATTTGCACATATCTGTATTATGATGTAAGTCGCATAATCAAGCGGTGTTGTCTATTATAACCAAAGGCCGTTGTGGGCGTCGAGGGAGAGACGTTTCTGACGGCGCGAAGAAGAGAACGGGAGGATAAAATATGTCAAGCAGGGTATTCCAGAGCGTCATAATACAGTTGAAGGACGCCACCGACCGGTGCATTGGCGTTGCAGATGAGCAGGGCTTTGTTATTGCGTGCAGCGAGCTTTCCATGATAGGCTCCCATCTGGACGACATGCAGGCAGCTCTTGGTGAGGACCAGGAACAAATCTTCTCCTCGAACGTCAGAACCTATAAATTGCTGGGCGCGGCGGGGACACGCTTCGACTACGCCGTGTTTGTGTCGGGCCACGACGAGGCGGCCCGCAGCATCTGCATTCTCGCCGCCGTCGCGATGAGCGAGGCGCGGATAAACTATGAGGAAAAGCACAACAAGGCCACCTTTGTAAAGAACATCATCTCCGACAATATTCTGCCCGGCGACGTCTATGTGCGCGCCAGGGAGCTTCACTTCGTGACAGACGTGCCGCGCGTGGTGTTCCTTGTCCGTCAGGTTGAGAACAGCGACGTGGCGGCGCTGGAGGTTGTGCAGAACCTGTTCCCGGACAGGCAGAGGAACTTTGTCCTCTCGGTCACGGAGACCGACATCGTTGTCATCCGTGAGCTCACGGGGGACGCCGGCGCGGACGATGTGCACGAGCTGGCGCGCCAGATAGAAAACACCGTAAAGAGTGAGCTCGGTGTCAAGACCGTCATTGGCATCGGCTCCACCGCTTACCATCTGCGCGAGCTGGCCGACCGTTACAAGGAGGCCCAGGTCGCGATAGAGGTCGGCAAGGTGTTCGACACCGAAAAGACCATCATCAGCTACGACAACCTCGGCATTGGCCGCATCATCTATCAGCTTCCGACTACGCTGTGCGAGATGTTCCTCTCCGAGGTGTTCAAGAAGAGCCCGATTGAGACGCTCGACGAGGATACGCTCGAGACTATCAACAAGTTTTTCGAGAACAACCTCAACGTCTCCGAGACCAGCCGCAAGCTCTATGTACACCGCAACACACTGGTGTACCGCCTTGAGAAGATAAAGAAGCTGACCGGCCTCGATTTGCGCGAATTTGACCACGCGATAGTGTTCAAGGTCGCAATGATGGTCAAAAAATACCTCGACAGCCAGAACTCCGCGAGGTCCTAAACGGGCTTTACTGGCCGTCGATAAGCGAACGGAGGAAAGTTACCCATGGTTCAGATGAACTCTGTCAGGATGGTCTATGACAGCAGCGGCATGGAAGCGCTTCACGGCGTTGACCTCGAAATCAACGACGGCGAATTTGTGTTCCTGGTCGGGCCCTCGGGTTCCGGCAAGACGACCATAATCAAGCTGCTTACAGGCGAGGTCCACGCCGAGAGCGGCGAAATCACAGTCAACGGCTTCGACATGATGCGCATAAAGCGGCGCAAGCTGCCGTTACTCAGGCGCACGCTGGGCGTCATATTCCAAGACTTCCGGCTCATTGACAAGATGACTGTGTACGACAACGTGTCCTTCGCCATGCGTGTTGTGGGCGCTTCGAACGCGGACATAAAAGAGCGTGTGCCGTATGTGCTGGACCTTGTCGGCCTCAAGGGCCGTGAGAAACGCTATCCGCAGGAGCTCTCCGGCGGCGAGCAGCAGCGCGTGGCAATCGCCCGCGCACTGGTGAATTCACCTCGAATGATAATCGCCGACGAGCCGACCGGCAACCTCGACCCTGTGCGCAGCCTCGAGCTTATGCTGCTGCTTGAGAAGATAAACGAGCTCGGCACGACACTGCTCGTAGTCACGCACGAGAAGGAGCTTGTGAATGCCTTCTCCAAGCGCGTGGTCGCAATAGACAGCGGTAAGATCATCAGCGACGGAATGGACGGGTATTACAGCTATGAAATTGAGTAGACTTGGTTATCTGATAAAGTCCGGCTTCACCGGCATCTTCAGCCACGGGCTGATGAGCTTCGCCACGGTCACGATAACAATGGCATGCCTTATCATCATGGGTTCTTTCGGACTGCTGGTAGTAAATATCAACTCGCTGATAACCGACCTCGAGAGTGAAAACGAGGTTGTGGCCTTCATAGACGAGAACCTCACGGAAGAAGAGGCGAGGGCGATCGAGACGCTTATCGAGGCGGTGCCCAACGTTGCCAGCGCGGAGTTCATGAGCAGGGCCGAGGCCATGGAGAACTTCCGCGAGGACTACGACGAATCTCTCTTCGACAGCCTCGACGAGAGCGTTTTCCGCCACAGGTACATCATACATCTCACTGACATAAGTCTGATGGAGCAGACAGAGACGCTCATTGAGGCCGTGGACGGTGTGGCGGATGTGAACGCCCACCTCGACTACGCACAGGGCTTCATAACGGTCCGCAACATCGTCAGCCTCGTCTCCCTTGCGCTCATAATAATTCTGCTGGTGGTCAGCTTCTTCATAATGAGCAACACGATAAAGCTTGCCACCTTCACGCGCCGTGAGGAGATAGCGATCATGCGCATGGTCGGCGCGTCCAACAGCTTCATCCGCTGCCCGTTCATCATCGAGGGCCTCGTGCTGGGTATCCTCGGCGGGCTGCTGGCCTTCATCATCGAGTGGGGCCTCTACTCGCTGCTGCTGGGCCGGGTTAGCGGCGTCGCAAGTACGCTGATTACGTTTGTGCCGTTCTCCGCCGTCATGTGGCCGCTGCTTATCGCCTTCCTCGGCGTTGGCATACTCGTAGGCACTTTCGGCGGCTCGAGCGCCATCCGCAACTACCTCAAGGTGTAACCCCAGGAGATTGACCATGAAGAAAAAAACAGCAATATCCATAGTGGCCGTCGTGCTGGCCTTTCTGCTCGTCGTGTCGCTCATGATTTCGGTTATGGGCTCGATGGGCGCCCTGGCCACGAGCTCAGATCTCCAGTCCGAAATCGACGCGATTGAGGCGCAGAAGGAAGAGCTTCAGGCCCAGCGCGAGGACATGCAGGCCAACATAAACGAGCTTATGGCCGAGCGCGAGACCGTCCTTGAGAAGAAGGAGCTGCTCGACGAGCAGAACTTGCTCGCCCAGGAGCAGATTGAGCTCATAAACGAGCAGATTGACCTCTACAACAGCCTCCTTGAGCAGAAATCCGCCGAGCTGGAGAAAGCACAGCAGGCCGAAGCCGAGCAGTACGAGATCTATTGCAAGCGCGTGCGTGCCATGGAGGAAAACGGCAGCTATACCTACCTGGACATACTCTTCCAGTGCCGCAGCCTCGGCCAGCTGCTCTCGGCGATGGATGCCATAGGCGAGATAATGGACTCCGACCAGCGGCTCTTTGAACAGTACAAGGCCGCGCGCGAGGAGACCGAACAGGCCAAGGCCGAGTACGAGCAGACGCTCTCAGACCTTGCCGTTAAGCAGGCCGAGCTTGAGAGCGACAAGGCAGCCCTTGAGCAGCAGATTGAAGAAGCCGTCGCGCTCATTGCGGATCTCGACGCCGACATAGAGCAGGCGCAGCAGGAGTATCTGGTAAACGAGGCCGCCGAGCAGGCGCTCAACGCCCAGATGAACCAGATAGCTCAGCAGATGTGGGAAGCCGAGCAGGCCGCACAGCAGCAACAGCAGCAGGACAGCAATACCGACAGCGGCTCCGACACCGACAGCGGCTCCGACACGACCACGGCGCCGGACACCAGCACCGTCACCGGCACATACATCTGGCCATGCCCGTCCTGTACTTACATAACCAGCGGCTATGGTTACCGTATGCACCCCATCTTTGGTACCGAGCGCTTCCACGCCGGCGTTGACATCGGCGCGGCCTCCGGCGCGACCGTTATCGCGGCCGACGGCGGCACGGTCACTGTGGCGACATACAGCTCGTCCTACGGCAACTACGTAATGATTTACCACAGCAACGGCACGTACACGCTGTATGCGCACATGAGCTCGCTCACAGTCAGTGCGGGACAGACCGTGACGCAGGGCCAAACGATTGGCTATGTCGGCGCTACCGGATGGGCGACAGGCCCGCATCTGCACTTTGAGATACGCAACGCCAGCGACGAGACCGTCGACCCGACTCAGTACTTTTCAGGGCTGACATACGCACCTGACGCCTGAGCGGCGAACAAAGACAACTAATACGGCGGGCGGCCGCTTGAGCCGCCCGCCAAACACGCGTCGGCGACGAGCCGGCGCCGACGTTTTATCTGAACATCAAGGAGGCGCTTATGAAGAGCAGACTAGGAAACCTTGTCAAGGCGTTTTTCGGCATAAAAATCAGGTTCTGGGCGTTTATACTTGCCTGTGTGCTATGCGTGGGCGTCACCTACGGGCTCACGGTACAGCGTGAGCGCGCGAAGATTGGTTCCGAGGAAAACTATACACAGGCCATGAAGTACCTGGAGATTAAGAACGTCTTAGACGAATACTACGTGGGCACAGTGGACGAGGACGCCGTGTCATCGGCGGCGTTTGCCGCGATGGTAGACGCACTCGACGACAATTGGAGCTATTACATGAGCCCCTCCGAGTACCAGGCGTACAAGCTCTATTCTGCAAACCAGTACGTTGGCCTCGGAGTACAGTTGGATAAGGACGTGAGCACCGGCGGATTCAAAATCACCGGCGTGACGGCGGACAGCCCCGCGGAGTCGGCGGGACTTGAGGCCGGCGATATAATACTTGCCATAAACGGCACCGACATAACCGGCATGACCGTCGGCGACGCGCGCAGCTTTATTGAGGCGAACATAGGCGAGACCGTGCAGCTGGAGATACAGAATTCCAGCGGCGATAGGTCGACTATCAACGTCAACTGCGCTGTGGTTTACTCGAATCCTGTGTCTTATGAGATGCTCAGTGGGAATATTGGCTACGTGCGCATACTTAATTTCCAGTCCGGCGCGTCGGACGCGGCCATCAGCGCCATAGAGTCCTTGCTCAACCAGGGCGCGATTGGCTTTGTATTTGACGTGCGGACCAATCCAGGCGGGCTTGTGAGCGAGCTTACGGCGCTGCTCGACTATCTGCTGCCGTCGGGCACGATTTTCGTCAGCGTGGACAAGAACGGCAACGAGACGGAGACCACGTCCGACAGCGTCTGCCTGGACATGCCTATGGCCGTACTTGTGAATTCGGACACCTACTCCGCCGCGGAGTTCTTTGCCGCGACTCTCCAGGAGTACAACTGGGCCGAGGTGGTCGGCACCCGCACAACGGGCAAGAGCCGCAGCCAGCAGACAATCGAGCTCTCCGACGGCAGCGCGGTGCATGTCTCCACCGCCAGATACCTCACGCCGCTGCGCGTGGACCTCGCCGAGCAGGGCGGTATCATCCCCGACCAGGTCGTTGAGCTGACAGCGACGGGCGACGCACAGCTGGACGCGGCGGTTTCCGCCGTGCAGATGCTGGCATAACGCCTTGACATCCGGCGGGTACAAACATATAATTAG
>CAYXVA010000072.1:0-6983 GCA_964467975.1 uncultured Oscillospiraceae bacterium
CTCGCCGCGCGAGGTCTGCTCTACTACATACGGTACTAAACTCATTTATTATGTCCTCCTTGGAATAATATACTCGCTAAATGAGCTTAACCGGTTGACGCGGGGATTAGTCGCCTATCTCCTCGGCAGGAGCGGCATCCTCGGCAGGCTCGGCCTCTTCGGCGGCCTCCTCGGTCTGCTCCTCTTCCGGCTTCGGCTCGGTCTTGACGGCGCTCGAGTACAGGACTTCGGCGGCCTTGCGGTGCACAATGTCCTGGGTCATGAGCGTTTCGTCTATCATTTCCTTTATCTTCTCGGCATCCTCGCCGTAGTCGGCGGCGAGCTTGGAGTAGAATTCGTTCTTGTCGTCCTCAGTGGCCTCAATGCCCTCGGCCTTGGCGACGGCGTCAAGCAGCAGGTCGGTCTTGACCTGGCGCTCGCTCGACGGGCGCATCATGGCCTCAAAGGCCTCCTCGGTCAGGCCGATGCTCTTTATGAGGTCGGCGCGGTTCATGCCGCGGGCACCGACGTTGTTGGCGTAGTTCATGAGGAACTCGTCGGTCTTCTCGCTTATCATGCTCTCGGGCACGGTGACGGTCATGTTGTCCACAGCCTTGGTGAGGACGGCGTTGTGGAAGTCGTTCTCGGCGCTCTCGCGGCGGCGCTCTCGCATCTTGGCCTTGAGATCCGCCTTATACTCGTCGAGGGTGTCGAACTCGCTGATGTCCTTTGCAAACTCGTCGTCGAGTTCAGGCAGCTGCGGCTCGCGCACGGTGTGGATCTTGACCTTGAAGGTGGCGTCCTTGCCGGCGAGCTTCTCGTCATACTGTTCGGGGAAGGTCACGTGCACTTCGCCGTCCTTCTCGGCTTCCATGCCGATGAGCTGGTCCTCAAAGCCGGGTATAAACATGCCGGAGCCAATCTCGAGCGAGTAGTTCTCGGCCTTGCCGCCCTCAAAGGGCACGCCGTCGACAAAGCCCTCGAAGTCAAAGACGATGGTGTCGCCGCTCTGGACCGGGCGCTCCACGTCGATGTAGCGGGCGTTGCGCTTGCGGGTCTCGGCGAGCTGCTGATCGACTTCCTCGTCGGTGACGGTGGGCTCGGCATAGGGGGCCTCGAGGCCCTTGTACTCGCCGAGAGTTACGACCGGGTAGAGGTCGGTGGTGAAGGTTATGGTGCAAGCCTTGTTCTCGTCTACGTTGTAGTCGGCGATGGCAGGGGTACCCACAGTGTTGAGCTCCTCGGCCTTGACGGCGTAGTCAAAAGTCTCGGGGGCTATATCCTGAACCGCCTCGTCATGGAAAATGTCGGCGCCATACATGCCCTCAATCACCACGCGCGGGGCCTTGCCCTTGCGGAAACCGGCGACATATATGCTGTTCTTGAGCTTCTTATAGGCCTTGTTGACAGCCTGCTCGAAAGCGTCGGCGTCAATTTCGACCTGGAAGATGGCGGTGTTGTTGTCTTTCTTTTCTACGTTCTTGACGACCATTGGTGTGGATTCCTCCTAAATATTTATCGGTGAAAGTTTTTTCCTGAGATTTTACGCGGAAGCATTATAGCAGATTGCGAAGTCAAAAGCAATGCTAAACTGTTAATCCCGCACTTTTAAAGGCGTGAAGTTCAAGTGATCGGCGCTCACAAGCCGGAACTGCACGCCGTTTTTGACGCCCTGAAAGGCCGCCGGGCAGCCTTTTCCGTGGATATGCCCGTAATAGCACTCGCGCACGCCGTACTTTTCGAGCAGCTCGAGTATCTCCGGGCACTCGTAAGCCAAATATTTCGGCGGATAGTGGAGAAAGACGATTTTCTCCCGCTCGCCCGCCGCCTTGAGCGAAGTCTCAAGCCTGCCGATTTCGCGCAGCATAATCTTTTTGTCGTGCCCCGTGCCGCGCTCTTCTTCGTAGAACCAGCCGCGCGTCCCGCACAGGGCGATACCGCCGTAAAAACAGCAATTATTATTTAGTATATCAAGCGTGTCAATACCGTTCTCGGCAAAGAAGCGTTTTGCCTTTGCCGCGGTGCTCCACCAGTAGTCGTGGTTGCCCTTGAGCACAATTTTTTTGCCCGGCAGACGGTCGATAAAGAGGAAGTCCTCCCTCGCCTGCTCGAGCGACATGCCCCAAGTCAGGTCTCCGCAGAGCACCGTGGTATCTTCATCCGTGAGCGGCGCGAAGCCGTCGCGCAGCTTTTCAACGTAATTCACCCAGCGCCCGCCGAACACGTCCATTGGCTTGTCGCAGCCCAGCGAGAGATGCAGATCCCCGATTGCGTAAAGCGCCAAAGCGCACCTCCGTATAATATACTCGTTTCCCGTGAATAATATGGACAGGTCTGCTGACCTAAATAAACAATGGAGGCATGAGTCATGAACGACAACAAAACCCACAGCGGTAAAACCGTCATCGGCTGCGACGCCGCGAACTGCGAGTACAACGAGCACGGCACGGCATGCAACGCCGCGCACATCAAGGTAGACGGCCGTACCGCCAAAACCACCGGCGAGACCTGCTGCTCCACCTTCAAGACCAAGGGCTGCGCCAAATACTAAGCGCCTTTGCGGGGGGACCCCATTACAGGGTTCCCCCGGACTTTATACAGCCGTTGCTGAGGGAAACGCCCGTGGTTTGCCTACATTGCGCTGCCCGGCAGTGGAGTTAAGAAAATCACGCGAGGAAATCCTCAACTACCTTGCGCATGCCCTCGGGGGTAGTGCAGCCGGTGAAACGCTCGCTCTTGCTGCCCAGGCTCGCCAAAGCCCGCGGGGCCGTGGTTCCGGTCTCGCGCTCGAGCCTGTTTATGAGTTCGTGGCCGGGCTCGCTGCTGCTGACGCCCAGCGCGCTCAGGACGCTGGGGCAGAACTTGTACGGGCTCGCGGTGGAGACTACCGCCGTCGCCGTCTCGTCGCCCGTGCCGCAGCGGTAGGCGGATAGAACCGCGCTGGCCACGGCGGTGTGCGTGTCGATAAGGTAGCCGTGCTCGGCCCAGACGCGGGAAATCTCCGCGCTCGCGCCGTCGCCGGTGCAAAAACCGGCGGAAAAGTCGCCCTTGAGCTTCCCAAGCACCTCTTCGCCGACGTCGTAGTGCCCCTCGCTCGAGAGCTCGCCCATCCAACGTGCAACTGCGCCTGTGTCGCCGGTGAGGAAATAGAGCAGACGTTCAAGGTTGCTCGAGACAAGTATGTCCATGCTCGGGCTGTTGGTCATGTGGAACTCGCGGCGCTTGTCGTACACGCCGGTGTTTATGAAGTCCGTGAGGACGTTGTTCTCGTTCGAGGCGCAGATGAAGCGCTCCACGGGCAGACCCATCTGCTTTGCTATCCAGCCGGCGAGAATGTTGCCGAAGTTGCCGGTGGGCACGCAGAAGTTCATGCTCTCTCCAAGAGGCACTATACCCGCGTTGACGAAGTCACAGTAGCAGGAGAAATAGTACGCTATCTGCGGCAGCAGACGTCCCCAGTTTATCGAATTGGCCGAGGAGAGGAACCAACCGCGCTCTTCAAGCTCTTTAGCGAGCTCGCGGTCGGAGAAAATGCGCTTTACGCCCGTCTGCGCGTCGTCGAAGTTCCCTTCCACGGCGCAGACGCCGACGTTATTGCCCTCCTGCGTCACCATCTGCAGGCGCTGTACGTCGCTCACGCCGTCGCGCGGGTAAAAGACCATGATGCGTGTGCCGGGCACGTCCGCGAAGCCCTCCAGGGCCGCCTTGCCTGTGTCGCCGCTCGTGGCGACAAGGATGCATACGCCGAGGGAAACGCCGCACTTTTTGAGCGAAGCGGTCAGCAGCCGGGGCAGCATCTGAAGCGCCATGTCCTTGAACGCGCTCGTCGGCCCGTGCCAGAGCTCGAGGTATCCGGTCGTCTCGTCTATAAACCGCACGGGAGCTATCTCGCTCGAGTCGAAGTTGTCATTGTAGGCGTCGGCGCAAAGCTGCGCTATCTCATCTGAGCTGAATTCATCGAGAAACGGCGCCATTATGCTTGCCGCGCGCTCGCGGTAGCCGAGCGTGCACAGCCTTTCGAGCTCCTCCGTTCCCACGTGCGGAATTGTCTCGGGTACATACAGCCCGCCGTCGGGGGCCAGGCCGCGAATGATGGCCTCGGCAGCGGATATTTTCTCGTTCAGGCCCCGGGTACTGAAGTACTTCACTCTTCTAGTCCACTCCTATTCAAAAGCATTTTCTATATGGTTGAACTCCGCCCCCGCCGCGCCGTTATACACCTCTATCACGTCAAAGCGCGGCTGCAAATGCGTCTCGTGGCTCGCAAGCCACGTCAGCGCGGTCATACGTATTCGCTCCTGCTTGCGCCGTGTCACCGCCTCGCGCGGCATCCCATAATCCAGGCGCGAGCGCAGCTTCACTTCGACGAAGACAATGTAGCCTTCTCCGGCGCTTAGACGCCGAAGGCGCGGCTTTGCGCGCTGCTCGGCGATTATATCTATCTCTCCGCCGCGGCAGGCGTAGTTCATGCTTATTATATTGTAGCCTTTCTTCCTCAGGTAGTCCGCGCACATGGCCTCGGCGGTGGAACCCGTCAACTGCCGTGGATCCATCAGTGCATCTTCCTGAGAAAGCTGGGCCGGTGCGCCGGGCAGGGCCCGAGAGAGCGCAGTGCGGCGTAGTGCGCCGCCGTGCCGTAGCCCTTGTGCTTTGCAAAGCCGTAGCCGGGGTACTCGGCATCCAGCTCTGTCATGAGCTTGTCCCTCGTCACCTTGGCCAGCACGCTCGCCGCGGCTATCGACGCGCACTTGGCGTCGCCCTTGACGACCGTCCGGCTCGGGTACTCTATGCCCTCGTCCCGGTTGCCGTCTATGAGCGCAAGGTCCACAGCCGTGCCCAGCGCCGCTATCGCGCGGTTCATCGCGAGATACGTAGCGCCGAGGATGTTGAGCTCTTCAATCTCCTCCACGCTCGCAAAGGCCACGCCGCAGGCCAGCGCGCGGGACTGTATCACGTCGAAGAGCGCCTCGCGCTTTTTCGCCGTGAGCTTTTTGGAGTCGTTGAGGCCGTCGATTACAACGCCGCGCGGCAATATCACAGCGGCGGCGCACACCGGCCCGGCCAGCGGGCCGCGCCCGGCCTCGTCCACGCCGCAGACGGCGCCGTAGCCCTCGTCATGCAGCGAATTTTCTATCTCCCAGAGGTCGACGCCGCCGCTCATTGCGCGCTTCTCCCCTCGTCCGGCGGAAGCTCGAGCGTTATCCTACCCAGCTTGCCGCCCCGGAACTCGTCGAGCAGCACCGCGCTCATGCGTTCGGTGTCGTATTCTCCCCTTCCGGCCAGGAAGCCGCGGTTTTTTGCCGAGAGCTCAAGCATCTCCCATCCGGCCTGCCCAGCGTCCGGGTCGAGCTTGTAGCGCTGTCTGAGTGCGTCGGGATAGAGCATGCTCAGCCGCACGAGAAAATTGGCGGCAAGCGTCTCGCGGTCGAGGACGTCGTCCTTTATCGCACCCGTGACGGCCAGCAGCTCGCCGACCTCCTGCGAGTCGAAGCGCGGCCAGAGTATTCCGGGGGTGTCGAGCAGCTCCAGGCCCTTGTCGACCGTAATCCACTGCCGCCCGCGCGTGACGCCCGGCCGGTCGGAGACGGCGGCGGCCTTTTTGCCGGCCACGCGGTTTATGAACGTGCTCTTACCCACGTTGGGTATGCCGAGCACCATGACGCGCACGGCGCGCGTAGACTGTCCCTTAGCGGCGCGCTGTTCCAGCAGCGGCTTTAAGAGGCTACGCACGGCGGGGGCAAAGTTGTTCACGCCCTTGCCGGACTTGCAGTCCGTCTCCACAACGGCCATGCCCTGCTCTTTGAAATAGCTGCGCCAGAGTGCGCTGGCCTTTGGGTCGGCCAAATCCGAGCGGTTCAAGAGCACCAGCCTCGGCTTGCCAGCCGCGAGCGTGTCGATGTCCGGGTTGCGGCTCGCCATGGGTATGCGCGCGTCGAGGATTTCGCACACAGCGTCGACGTTCGCGACGTTTGCGCTTATCATGCGCCCGGCCTTGGTCATATGGCCGGGGTACCACTGTATATTCAGTTTTTCAAGCCCGTTGTCCGCCATTACGAGTACACGCTCCCGAAACTTTTCAGCGGGAAAAGCGTAAAGTACACCTTCCCCATAATACAGCGCTCGTCCACAAAGCCGATAAGCGAATAGCGGCTGTCTGTGGAGTGGTTGCGGTTGTCGCCCATCACAAATACGCAGCCCTCGGGCACGGTCACCTCGCCGGTGAAGTCCTCGGGCTCGACGGTGGGCTCGGCGATATACGGCTCGTCAATCGGCTCGCCGTCGACATACACTATGCCCAGGTCGAAGTCTATGTCCACGGTCTGTCCGGCGACGGCGATAATGCGCTTTACAAGCGGCTGGTCGCTGTACTCGTCCTTGCGAAAGACGATTATATCGCCCGGCTGCGGGTCGTAAAAGAGGTCGGAGACGATTATTTTGTCCCCGTTCTCGAGCGTCGGGTACATGCTGTCGCCGACCACGTCAACCAAACGTACAAAGAATGAAAAGAGCAGCACACAGACTATTATCGCCACAACTATACACTGCATCCAGTCGTAGATATCGCGGCGCGCGCTCTTCTCTTCTTTCTTATCAGGCTTCATCTTTTCGTTCATCGTATTACCTCGGTTGAAAAGTGCTGACATTTATTATACAGTCCCCGCGCCGCCGTGGCAACAAAAACTTGCATTTTTCCGAGACAGACGGGTATATGCAAAGCCCGCCGCAAAAAGCGACGGGCTTGCATAGCAGCGTTTTCAGATGCGCTCCTTGACCTTGGCCTTCTTGCCCACGCGGTCGCGCAGGTAATAAAGCTTGGCGCGGCGGACCTTGCCGCGGCGGAGAGTCTCAACGGAGACAATCGTGGGAGAGTGCACCGGGAAGACCTTCTCGCAGCCGACGCCGTAGCTGATACGGCGAACGGTGATGGTCTCGTTGATGCCGCCATGCTTCTTGGCGATGATGGTGCCGTCGAACGCCTGGTTGCGCACGCGGTTGCCTTCCTT
>CAYXVA010000073.1:0-6970 GCA_964467975.1 uncultured Oscillospiraceae bacterium
CAGGTCCGTCGCGCGGTCCGCGAGTATGTGCACGCCGAGAATCTCGCCGTACTTCAGCCGTCCCGGCGTCGCCGGGGCGGTTTTTGCGCAAACAAGGGCCAAATCCAACGCCGTCCGGGGGCGTCCGAGCGGCGTTTTGCTATTGAGCACTGACGCCGAGGGCTTGCAATGCGCGGGAAAATTGTCTATACTGTTTGAAAAAGCACAAGGAGGCGCGCATGATACACTATCTTGAGACACACAGCAACGAGCCGTTTTACAACCTGGCTTTCGAAGAATACGTGCTCGAGCACAGGCGCGAGGGCGACTGGCTCATGCTCTGGCAGAACGCGCCGGTGGTCGTTATCGGCCTCAACCAGCTCGCCGCGGCCGAGGTCGACGAGGCGTATGCCACCGAGCACGGCATCGCGGTCGTGCGCCGCGCCACCGGCGGCGGGGCGGTGTACCACGACGCGGGCAACCTCAACTATTCGCTCATGAGCGACGCCGGGGACGCCGCGAGCCTGAGCATGTCCCGGCTTATGGAGCCGGTCTGCCGCGCTCTGCGCGCCCTGGGCGTGCCCGCCGAGGCCACGGGACGCAATGACATCACCGTAAACGGCCTCAAGGTCTCGGGCACCGCGCAGCGCCTGAACTCGGGCCGCATACTGCACCACGGCACTCTGCTCTTCGAGACCGACGCCGCGACCATGTCCGCCGTGCTGCGCCCCGATCCGGGCAAGTTCAGCTCCAAGGCCGCCAAGAGCGTGAGAGCGCGCGTGGGGCAGATACATGATTTCCTGCCGCCGGAGACCACGCTTGCCGATTTTTGGGCCGCGCTGCTCGCCGAGCTCACGCGCGACGGCATGGAGCGCGAGGAACTCTCCGCCGCCGAGCTCGACGAGGTCGAGCGCCTCGCCGCGGCGAAATACCGCACCTGGGAGTGGACCTGGGGTCGCACGCCGGACTTCGGCTTTAAAAACACGCGCCGCTTCCCGGGTGGGAGCCTCACCGTCTCGCTCGACGTCTCCGAGGGCGTGATACGCTCGGCTGCAATCAATGGCGACTTCCTCGCCGTCGTGCCGTGCGACGGGCTGTGCGCAGCGCTGCGCGGCGTGCGCTTCGAGCGCTCCGCCGTAGCTCAGGCGATTGAAGGACTGGATTTGCGCGCCATGCTGGGTGCAATTACGCGAGACGAGTTCCTGAGCTGTATATTTGATTGAGACACGGCTGAGAATTTTGCAAATAAGCCAAAAATGTCTCAGCAAATTTGGAATTAACGCCGAAACCTTGAGAAAAATTTCGCCGGATGTTGATATTTCGCAGCGAGTTAGTCTATAATATATCGTGCCGGGCGCGCCAGACAAGATTTGCGGCGCGCCCTTTTCGCACCTGTGGAGGTGGATGCTTATGAAGGATTTGCGCAAGCTCGAAGAGATTTGGGCAAAGTTTGTATATGAGGGGGAGATGGACCCTTCGGTTCAGCCCGAGGTGGCTGCGGGCTGGCGGCGATGCAAGGACGCCGGGGTGAACCCGATAGGCGGCCTGGGCCGCCGCGTAGACGATGAGGTGTTCCGCAGCATCCGCGAGGCAAACTCACGGCTGATTGAGGCCGCAATGCCCATTATGCAGAGCGTGTTTGACATAGTGCGCCGCACCGGTTTCCTCATGGTTCTAACTGACGGCGCGGGATATGTGCTTGAGACGATGGGCGACGAGCGGATAATGGCCAAGACGGCGGATTTGCGCTTTGTGCCCGGCGCGCTCTGGGACAATCACAGCGTGGGTACGAACGCCATAAGCGTGGCTCTCGACTACAACACCGCCATACAGATGGCCGGGGCCGAGCACTACTGCCGCACGCACCACGGCTGGACCTGCTCCGCCGCGCCCATACACGGCTATGACGGCGAGGTGATAGGCTGCATCAACATGTCCGGCGAGGCCACGGATGTACACGACCACACGCTGGCCGTCGTGCTTGCGGCCGCAATAGGCATCGAGGGCAAGCTGTCCATACAGCAGAATGCCGAAATGATGCGCTCGGCCCTCGAAGGCAGCGCGGACAGCATAGTGCTGCTTGGCGCGAATTTCCGGCCGGTCTGGGCGAACAGCGCCGCTCGGAGGCTGTTCGGCATGGAGAATGAAGAGCTGTACCACATAGATTTCCGCACGCTGCTCCCTGACGTGGACTGGGCAGCGCGCGGTTGGATGCACGGCGGCAGCTTCGCCGACGACGTGCGCGTCACTACGCGCAGCGGCCTATCGCGGTGCAGCGTTGCGATAACGCACGCCGACGCCCTCGGCTCGCGTACGCTCAACGTCACGCTCAAGAAGCAAAAGCACGTTATCGCCTCGGTCAACAAGCTGATAGGCAACCGCGCGTCGTACACTTTTGACGACATCTTTACCGCCGACGCGGAGATGAAAAAGACTATCACCCTCGCGGCGCGGTATGCTCACTATGACGGCAACATATTGATTGAGGGCGAGTCCGGCACCGGCAAAGAGCTGCTGGCGCAGGCCATCCACAACGCCGGCAGCCGCGCCGCCGGCCCCTTCGTCGCCGTCAACTGCGCCTCGCTGCACCGCAACATGCTCGAGGAGGAGCTGTTCGGCTACGAGTCCGGCGCGATTTCAGGCGGGCAGGGCGGGGGCGGCAGCCCGGGCAAGTTTGAGCTCGCACGCGGCGGCACGCTCTTCCTCGACGAGGTGAGCGACATACCCATCGAGTTCCAGTCCAAGCTCCTCCGCGCCGTTGAGACGCACCGCATAACCCGCGTCGGCGGCACGCAGGAGATTGAGCTCGACATACGCATCATCGCCTCGACAAACCAGCGCCTGGGTGCGCTCACGTCCTCGGGCGCTTTCAGGGGCGACCTGTACTACAGGTTGAACGTGCTGAGCCTGGAGATACCGCCGCTGCGCCGCCGGCCGGGCGACATACGCGTCTGCGCCGAGCGCTTCCTAGAGCAGCTAAACGGCGACGACAGCGCCCAGGCCAAGACAATGTCGCCGGAGTTCATCGACGGGCTCATGACCTACGACTGGCCCGGCAACGTGCGCGAGCTGCAAAACGGCATTGAGCGTGCGTTCTACGGCACTGCCGAGCGCGTCCTCGGTGAGCAGAGCCTGCCTCTTGTAGTCAAGGGCGCCCGGGTGAGCGAGCCCGAGCCGCAGCCGAGCGCCGAGGCCGGGGAGATACTCTCCGCGCTCACCCTCTGCTGTGGCGACGTCGAAAAGGCGGCGGCGCGGCTGGGCGTCAGCCGGGCCACGCTCTACCGTCACATCAAACGCCACAATATAGACGTAAAGTCGCTGCGCTCTTCGGTTTCCAATCCCAAAGAAGGGCGGGAATAAGATAACGTGTCTCAAAAACGCGGAGATGAAATTCATCTCCGCGTTTTTTGTCCGCCCCGGCATATAGTTGTGTTTGGACACCTCTGCCGGCAAATATGGCCACACCGGGCTAAAAACGTCTCGACTCGGCGGCGTCTCAAATCTCACAAACGGGAGAGAATAATCTCACGCAATTCTCAATCGCTTGAGATTAATTTGTAGAAATTTGTCCTAAATTATTGATATTTTACTGACAATTTGTGAAAATAGCGCAATCGACAACTTGCTATTTTATGGTTAACGCTGAAATTTTGAGAATTTCCCGACGCAACTTGAGAAATTATTTCGCGTCGTTTATAATAACCAGCGTAAGGTTCTTCCGGAGGTGAGAAACTTGAAAAAATTCATCGTAGAGTTTGGGCTTGGGACGGATTTTCACGGACAGGACGTGACCAAAGCGGCAAAGAAGGCGGCCAAGGACGCCATTTCGAAGAGCTGCCTGTGCGGACTGGAAGAGGTCCTGGGTCTGACGGACTTCAAAAATCAGGTGTATATCCGAGCTACGGTGGCTGTATCGAGGCCCGACGACGTCGACTGCGAGGCTGTGGCCGAACAGTTCCCTGTGGGAACTGTGGAGGTCGTGCCCGTTCTTGGCGGACTGAGGTGCGACGGACTGTGTATTCCCGCTTTTGGAGACTATGACAAGAGCATAGAGTCGGCAATAGCTGCGGTCGAAGTGTACGTAAAGGAATAACAGCCGGGCGCCGGAACGAAGGAGAGAGCGGTACGGCGCGTTAGAGAAACAAAATACCTACAGAAGGAAGGAGATATGGGAAAAGCTCGCAAGGAGAGAGGCTGGCTTTTTATAAATGGAAGGAGACAATTCAACAAGGCTGAAACTCGACTTCACAGGGAAGAACGTCCTTGTCATCGGAGGAGGCCGGGGGCTTGGAAAGGCTTGTGCGCTGGCGTACGCCGACTGCGGGGCGGATGTGTTCATCGGCAACCGCAAAGAGGAAGAAGGCATGCAGACCGTGGGCGAAATCCGTACTATGGGGCGCAAATCCGGCTTTAAGCATACGGACGTGTCCGTTAAGCAGGATGTGGACGACATTGTCGCCGCAACGGAGGAGTTTTTCGGAGGGAGAATCGACGTGATAGTGTATGCCGCCGGCGTCATTTCCACTTACGACTTCCTGTTCGCCGAAGAGGCGGAGATACGCCGATAAACATCCTCGGCACTTCGCAAATGCTCTAGGCCGGGCTCAAGCACATGATGCCGCGTAAGAGCGGCAACATAGTCACCACGGCATCCATAGCCGGAAGGACGAATATGGGCATGCTCGAGCACTACTGCGTGTCAAAGGCTGCGGTCATCAGCCTGACGCAGGCAGGGGCAAAGAAGGGCGCGCCTTGCAATGGTAGGGTCAACGCCGTCGCACCCGGCATTATCCGCACGCGCATGTGGGAAGAAATCCTTGACGGCATGGCCACTGATTTCCATGGAAGCGAGGGCGGGCGCACGGCCGTGTCGGCCGAAGAGCGCGAGGCCAACTGGAATAATTCCGTCAAGAGCCTCATCCCGCTCGGCAGGGCGCAGCAGCCTGAGGACATCGCGTTCGGCGCGCTGTTTCTCTCTTCCGACCTGGCCCGGGAGATTACCGGACAGGTACTGCACGTTGACGGCGGCTGCTGCATGGTTTAAACGTCAAAAAAGAATTTTATTTTAATTGAAGGAGGTTATTGAATGGCAATCAGCAATGAGCAAATGAAGGACATGTATGTGAAAATGCGCCGCATACGTGACTTCGAAAGCGCGGCTTCGAAGCTGTTCGCAGAGGGCAAAATACCTGGCTTTGTCCACCTGTATCTGGGTGAGGAGGCCATAGCCCCTGCGGTCTGCGAGTGCCTGACGGACGACGATTTCATCACCAGTACCCACCGCGGCCACGGCCACATCATTGCCAAGGGCGGCGATTTGAACCTGATGATGGCGGAACTCTTCGGGCGCTACACCGGCTACTGCAAGGGCAAGGGCGGCTCGATGCACATCGCCGACCGCGACAAGGGCATACTCGGCGCCAACGGCATCGTCGGCGCGGGCCACTGCATTTCCTGCGGCGCCGGCCTCTCGGCGAAGATTCGCGGCACCGACCAGGTCTGCGTCTGCTTCTTCGGCGACGGCTCGACCAACCAGGGCACCTTCCACGAGTCGCTGAACATGGCGAGCATTTGGAAGCTCCCGGTTATTTTTGTCTGCGAGAACAACCACTACGGCATATCCATGAGCCAGGATCGCCACCAGGCGATAAAGGACGTCGCCGACCGCGGCGCGGCCTACAACATCCCCGGCGTCGCTGTCGACGGCAATGACCCGCTGGCCGTCTACGAGGCCGCGAGTGAGGCAGTTGCCAGGGCTCGCGCTGGCAAGGGTCCGACCCTTATCGAGTGCAAAACCTATCGCCAGCACGGCCACTTCGAGGGCGACCCGTCGATATACAAACCCAAGGAGGAGCAGGAAGCGTGGATAGAGAAGGACCCGATGCCGCGCTATGCCAAGTTCCTCGTTGAAAACGGCGTCATGACCCAGGAAGAGGTCGATGCGGTCGACAAGCAGGTGGCCCAGGAGATAGAGGATGCCATCGCCTTCGCCGACGCTCAGCCTGTCCCCGCTGTGGAGACTGCGGTCGTGGACGTGTATTCCGACATAGTTGAGGAGGTGCGCGACAGATGAAGATGATGACTTATGCTGAGGGCATCCGCGAGGGTATGAGCATACGGATGCGTGAGGACCCCAATGTTGTACTTTTCGGCGAGGACGTCGGCAAATTCGGCGGCTGCTTCGGCGTTACCATGGGCATGTTCGACGAGTTCGGCCCTGAGCGTGTGCGCGACACCCCGATCTCCGAGGGCGCGATTATCGGCTGCGCGGTCGGCTCTGCCGCCACCGGCCTTCGCCCGATAGCCGAGCTGATGTTCTGCGACTTCCTTACCGTCGGCATGGACCAGCTCGTGAACCAGGCGGCCAAGATGCGCTATATGTTTGGCGGCAAGATTTCCCTGCCGATGGTCGTCCGCCTGCCCGCCGGCGCCGGCACGGGCGCCGCGGCGCAACACTCCCAGAGCCTCGAGGCGTGGCTGACCCATGTCCCCGGCCTGAAGGTTGTCTACCCCTCCTGCGCGGAGGACGCCCTGGGCCTGATGCTCACGGCGATTGACGACGACAACCCCGTCATGTACTTTGAGAACAAGGTCCTGCTCTCCATGAAGAGCGAGGTCAACAGCTTCGAGCCCATCCCGCTGGGCAAGGGTAAGATTCGCCGCGAGGGCGACGATTTAACCATTATCACCTACGGCAAGCAGGTCTACGACGCGCTCGAGGCCGCCGAGAAGCTCGCTGCCGACGGGATAAGCGTCGGAGTCGTTCTCCTGCGCAGCCTCTTCCCGCTGGACAAGGAGCTGATAGCAGAGTCCGTCAGCAAGACCCACCACGCGATGGTCGTCACCGAAGAGGTCAAGCGCGGCGGCTACGGCGGAGAGATCAGCGCCATAATAGGCGAGGAGCTCTTCGACTACCTCGACGCCCCGGTCGTACGTATCGGCTCGCTCAACACCCCGGTCCCGTTTGCGCCTGTGCTTGAGGAGTACTACA
>CAYXVA010000074.1:0-6969 GCA_964467975.1 uncultured Oscillospiraceae bacterium
CATGCCGCAGATGATAGGGCTACTGTTCAATTCCGTGTATATGATTGTCGACGGCGTGTTTATAGGCCACCGGTTGGGCACGGATTCCATGGTGGCTGCCGCCGTGTCTGTGCCGCTGATTGAGATGCTCATTGTGCTCTCAATGGCGGTCGCGTCGGGGGCCGGGGTGTTGATTTCAGGGCATTTGGGCCGTGGCGAGCGGGAAGATGCGGTGCGCGTATTCAATATGGCGTTTGCCTGCGCGCTTGCAATGGGCGCGCTGATATGCGTATTCGGCAACGTGTTTATCGACGCCCTCGCCGCGGTGCTCGGTTCGACGCCGGACATACACGGCGAGGCCATTGAGTACATGCGCTATATAGTCACGTTTTCGCCGTTTCAGATACTCAGCTTCCTGCTGAGCGGCCTTGCGCGTAACGACGGGCGGCCCAAGCTCGCAATGACGGCCCTGGCAGTTGGCTCGTGCTCCAACATACTGCTCGACTGGCTTTTCATGTACCCGCTCAACCTGGGCATAGGCGGGGCGGCATTGGCCACCGCCTTGGGGCCTATCTTCAGCGTCATCATACTCCTGCCGCACTTCCTGTGCCGCCGCGGCGAGCTGTACTTTAAAATTACGCGCCCGGATGCCCGAAGCATCGGGCAGATATACGCGCTTGGCTTTCCGAGCTTCATCATGGAGTTCACGATTGGCGTCATAACCTTCGTGTACAACGCGGCGATTGTGCGCTGCGGCTATGGCGAGCTGGGGCTGGCGGCGTATCTGGTCATTGGCTACCTCATGCTCATCATACTCACGCTCTTTCTGGGCATGGCCGAGGGCCTGCAGCCCGTGTTCAGCCACTTCACCGGCACGGCAGAGCTCAAGCGAGCGGCGTCGCTGCGCAATTTCTCGGCCGTTATCTTCCTCATAATGGGCACCGCGGCCTATGTGCTGATATTCCTATTCTCGCAATATTTCTTCGCGCTCTTCAACCCGGACGACCCAGAGCTTCTGACGTTCATGACCGAGCGCAGCGCGGTTTACTTCTGCGGCTTCCCACTCGCCGGATTCGGCATACTCATGATATCCTACTGGCAGAGCACGCGCGCAACGGGTAAGGCGCTCGCTGTGAGCCTTTCAAGGAGTGTAATCTGGCCGCCCATACTGGCCGCCGCACTGCCGGCCCTCTTCGGGCGCGAGATGCTGTGGCTGGCCCACTCGCTCAGTGAGA
This sequence comes from uncultured Oscillospiraceae bacterium, assembly GCA_964467975.1. GTDB lineage: Bacteria > Bacillota > Clostridia > Oscillospirales > Oscillospiraceae > Scatomorpha. The sequence continues at coordinate 1,215 of CAYXVA010000074.1, forward strand.
CGCTGACGGCGGCAACCGCGCTCGTCATACTCGTGTGCGGCGCATCAAAGCGCAAAAGGCAATAAAGAGGCCGCGCAGAAAAGTGTAAAATGGCAAAAAAGATGGCAGACACGTTCGTGCCTGCCATCTTTTTTGCAACTTCAGCGTTCACTCACGGCGCTGGTTGCCACTTATTTATACTTCACTCGCGGGCGGTAGAACTGGAAAATCACGGCGTCGTTTTTCTCTTCGTGTTTCCACTCCAGACTCGTCCAGGCGACTTTCATTGCGCCGAGGAATTCGCTCAACTTCACGGCCAAGGGCTTGCGGCCTATCTCGTATGCGATGAAGTGCGGCCTGGTGAGGCAGTTGGTCAGGCAGCGGCTGAGTAAAAATGCGTTGAGCTTGCCGGTGGACTTTCGCAAGCTGGCATACCGAGCCGACAGCTGGCCGCGCAGCACCTCGGGGGCGTGCAGACGGAACCAGAACACAATGCGCGGGTCAAAGCTCTCAATGCACCATGCGCCCGGGTAAGTCTGCATGACCTCGTATACCTTGCGGCAGAGCTCGCGGTTGGCGTGGCCGCGCTTGAGCTCTACTATGATGGGTATGCGCCCGGCCACGGCGGCGAGCACCTCCTGCAAGGTGGGGATTGCTTTGTCCGTGCCGCACAGGCGCAGTGCACGCAGCTCGTCGAGGGTACGCTCTTCAACGCCGCCCTCAACGCCGCAGACACGCTTGGTGTCGTCGTCGTGGAACACGACGAGCTCGCCGTCGGCGGTTATGTGTACGTCAAGTTCGATGCCGTAGCCTATCCTCGCGGCGTGCTCAAAGGCGGGGATGGAGTTTTCGGGCACGCTCTTGTCGATGCGGTGCAATCCGCGGTGGGCGAAGTTGCGGCCCATAAACGGCGCCCGAAGTCTGTTGTCGCGCTTTCCGGGCGCAACGAGGAACGCCGCGGCGCCCACAGCGGCCGCAAGCACTCCGGCTGCGGCGAGCCCGGCCTTGGCGGTTCTATTTAAGCTCATATGGAGACACCTCCTAATTCTACAGCCTTATTCTACAACGAGCCCATGCCGCGCGTCAAATTAACTTTTTTCGCCCGGAGTGCTTTTACGTAGATTTTGGTTGAATTGCCGTGAAAAATGGTTTAAAATTTTCACAACAGCTTTATGAGAGTGGGGGACATGATGAAGCTCAACTACAAAAAGACCATCTTCGTCGGCTTTGCCTTTTTCCTTATAACTGCGTTTTGGCAGGCCTACGACACTATCATACCCAAGATACTCACAGACAAATTCGGCATGTCGCAGAGCCTATCCGGCGTAATAATGGCGGCGGACAACGTGCTCGCGCTCTTCCTGCTGCCGCTGTTCGGCACGCTCTCGGACAAGTGCAAAAGCAAGCGCGGCCGGCGCACGCCGTTTATAATCGTGGGCACCATCTGCGCCGCCGTGCTCTTTGTCGTGCTCAGTTTCGCCGACGACCTTCAGCTTCGCGCCCTGCAGCCGGTGGCCATCGACAACCCCACGGCGCAGGAGACGCTCTGGGACGCGGATCTGACCGCCACCACGCCCGACGGCGTGCAGTTTGACGTACAGGACGAGTTCACGCGCGAGGAGTTTGCCGCGATTGAAATGACAGAGCCCGACGGCAGCGCAAACCCGGACTACACCAACTACGTTGTCCCGGCGCGCCAGGCTTATGCCGCCCAGGCCACTGCGGCCAACCACGGGCCGCTCATCTTCTTCATATCCGTGCTGCTGCTTGTGCTGATAAGCATGGCGATCTTCCGCTCGCCCGCCGTGGCGCTCATGCCTGACGTCACGATAAAGCCGCTGCGCAGCAAGGCCAACGCCGTGATAAACCTGATGGGCGCGGCGGGCGGCATAATCGTGCTCGGCCTCGGCGCGGTGTTCGGCACGGGCAAGGCGGCCAACGCGCTCATGAGCTACACGCTCTTCTTCACGGCGATAAGCGCGCTCATGCTCGTGTCGCTTGTGCTCTTCCTCTGGAAGGTCAAGGAGCCGCAGCTCGTGCGCGAGATGCACGAGGAATCGCACAAATACGGCATCGCCACCGAAGAGGACACCGACCCCGACAGCGGCGACCGCTCTCTCACCAAAGGCGAGTTCAAAAGCCTCATACTTATACTTATGAGCGTGGTATTCTGGTTTTTCGGCTACAACGCCGTCACCAGCAAGTACGCCGTCTACGCCTCGAGCGTACTCGACCTCGACTACAACCTGACGCTGATGATAGCGACCGGCGCGGCCATTATCGCGTACATCCCCGTCGGAGCGCTCGCGAGCAAAATCGGCCGCAAGAAAACTATACTGATAGGCATCGTCATTCTCGGCGGCAGCTTTTTAGCCGCGAGCTTTATCCGCGCGGGCAGCCCGGTCATGGTCATGAACCTGCTCTTTGCCACGGCGGGCATAGGCTGGGCGACGATAAACGTCAACAGCTACCCGATGGTCGTCGAGCTCAGCCGCGGCGGCGACGTGGGCAAGTACACCGGCTTCTACTACACCGCCAGCATGGCCGCTCAGACGCTCACGCCGATAATCTCCGGATTTTTGATGGACACACTGGGCATGACCACGCTCTTCCCGTACGGCGCGGTATTCGTGCTGCTGGCGTTCATCACGATGCTGTTCGTAAAGCACGGCGACAACAAGCCGACGAAATAAGGAGGAAACATGGAAAGACTGACCCGACGCCTGGAAAGCGGCGCATATGACGCGCCCGGGCGCACAAGCGAAGAGGTTCTCGCCGAGCTCGGAAACTACGAGGACTTTATTGAGAGCGTGGAGGCCGAGCTTGAGCTTATAAACCTGAACCTCGAGGCCCTCGCCAGCTACGGCAAGCAGCGCAGCGCGACCTACACTATGCTGCGCGGCTCGGGATACATGCTCGAGGAAATGCAAAAGCGCCTCGCCGAGCCGTCCGGCGACGTGAACAAGCGGCTGGATATGCTCAAGCGCATGATAACCGATGACCACGACGACGACGGCATACACGACGTTGAAGAGTAAAAATATCCGCCCCCGCTGCTGCGGGGGCGGTTTTGTCTGGGTTTATCAGGCCGTCAGGTCGGTTATGCAGACGTTCAAATCCACCCTGCCGTTAATGCCGTCGACGCTGCCGTTCGACGAGTACTGCCACATGTCGAAGTGGTATGGATAGGTCGTGACAGCCCAGTCGCTGGTATAGTGAGCCAGCCAGAAGGGATAGTCCAGCAGCCGGTCTATGTAGATGTCCTCATTGACGGTGTTCGGCGAGCCGTAGGTCATGGCCGTGTAGCCCGCGGCCTCGACGGCCTCGCAGAAAGCAATAGCGCAGTCGGTGACTGTGACGGCGCTTGTGTTCGCCGTGCGGGAACTCGAGTAGCTTATGCGCTCCCAATCGAACACAACCGGGAAAGTGACGTCATATCCGCGTATCCACCTGAGCGTGGCTTCGGCCTCCTCGAGCGCCTCGGCGACGCTCGTGGCCTGGGAGAAGAAGTAGATGCCCACAGCGATGCCGTTTTCAAGCGCGCCGGCTATGTTGTCGGCAAAATACGGGTCCTCATACACGACGCCCTCGGAATAGCCGCGGTAGCCCACGCGGATTATGGCGAAATCAATGCCGTCGGCCGCAACCGCCTCCCAATCAATGACGCCCTGATGATAGCTCACGTCTATGCCCACAAGGCTGTTGCTGCCGTAGACGAGATAGCCGTCCTCGGAGACGTAGAAATCGTAGGCATTGTAGTTGTTGAGCGGGATGATGTCGAGGTTCGGCGTGTACTCGGGGACTTCCACTTCAGGTTCGTCGGGTTCTTCGGGCTCAGCCACGGAGTCATAGCGCATGAAAATCGCCGCGCACTCTGCCCTGGTTGCGGTGCCTGCGGGATCGAAGATGTTGCCGTCGCGCCCGGAGACTATGCCGGTTGCGCTGGCCCAGGCCACGGCGTCTGCGGCCCAGGAGCTTATCGAGCCCGCGTCGGCGTACTCGAGCGTCGTGCCCGTCACGGTCGAGCCGGCATAGCGCCAGAGCATGGTCACGAGCTGTTCGCGGGTGATGCTGCCGGTCGGGTCAAAGCGCGTATCGCTCACGCCGTCGGCAACGCCGTTTTCACGTGCCCAGCAGACAGGTGCGGCGTACCAGGAGTCTGACGCCACGTCGGAATAGACGTTCCCGCTTGTATCCACGGCGGGCGAGCCTGATATACGGTAGAGTATCGTGACGGCCATGGCGCGGGTCATGGTGCCGCCGGGGTCGAACACGCCGTCGGCCACGCCGTCCATTATGCCGTTGGCCTGAGCCCAGTTTACCGCCTCGGCATACCAGGCTTCGGGCGCTACGTCGTTGAAGTCTGCGAGCACGGGCGTACACAGCAGAAGCAGCGCGAGCGCTGCGGCGAGGGTTTTCTTACGCATTGGGTCTCCTTTCTTGTCGTTGCGGGGGCTATTTCCTGCGGCTTGTGCCGCTCGGAGGCGCTTTAAGCGTCCGTCCAGGCGTATCTGGTACCGGTCGCCTCCGGGATGCCGTCGGTGTCCCAGTAGTGGTACGTCATGCGCATGAACTCGCTCGTGACGTTGAAGTAGCGGTGCGCCGTGTAATCGGAGACGCCGCCGAAGGTTATCGGGTCGTCCCAGGTCACGTCCACGCAGTACCACTCGCCGTCGAGCCTCACCATGTTCCAGGCGTGCTCCTCGCATGTCGGGTTGCCCTGCCCTTCAACAGTGATGCACTCGACGCCAATGAGGTCCATGAAAAGCTGGAAGGTGGACGAGTAGCCGCGGCAGACCGCCCGGCCATTGACGAGCGTGCCGTACGGATTGGAGTTGTTCGGGTCGGGCTCAAACACGGGCAGCAGGCTGAGCGCGTCGGAGTCGTAATCGGCGTTTTCGATTATGTAGTCGTGTATGGCCAGCTCGCGCTCATAGTCGCTCAGCCCGGCGGGCGCGACGTCGGCCAGCACATGGTCCACTATCTCCAGTATCGCTCTGTCGTACTCGTGCAGCCCGGACCAGTTTCCGGACTGGTAGGCAGAGATTATTCGCTGCTCGCTGTACGTCCAATCTTCATCTTCCGTCCCGGAAGCCGCAGTTTGCTCGGGTTCGGGCGTGCGCGATGAGGCGTCGGGCGAATCGGACTCGTCCGCAGGAGGCTCGCTTGACAAACATGCGTCGAATGTTTCGACGCCCGCGGCCGCGTCCGGAAGTGCAATCAGCGCGCACCACTCGCCGCGCGTGACGACCACAGCCGACTCCAGCATGGCCGCCTCGTCGGGCATATAGCCCCGGAAATCTTCTACGCGCGAGCTCAGATATGACTCAAGGCTCGCCGCTGCGGCCCCGGCCTCGCTCTCGCTTTCAAAGCGCAGCACGGCCACCTCCTGGGCAAGCCCGGCCGTTATGACGGCGCCGTCCATAACGGACTGTGCATCGAGGCCGTAGTAGCCGGAGACGTATTCGCCGTAGAGCGCATCGCCCGGCGTGAGCTCGTACATGTCCTCCGTCGCGCCGGCGGCGACCTCCCGGGCCAGCTGCAGCGCGCTCCAGTCCGCTGTGACGCTCTCTCCAGAGCAGCCGGCGAGCGCCAGGCAAAGTAATATCGGCAAAATGAGGCTTTTCAACTTGGCCACAATACCCCTCCTTTGCAGATATGACGACATTTTACCACAATTTTGTTCCAAATGGAACAGGGAATGTGTGGTCACGCGCCATAAACGCATAAAGCCGCAAAAAACGCCCCGGCTTTTGAGAAAGTCGGGGCGAAAATT
>CAYXVA010000075.1:0-6951 GCA_964467975.1 uncultured Oscillospiraceae bacterium
CCTCGCCTCGTACCTGTGGAATTCGTCAATGCGTCTTGACCTTTTACGCTTACGTGAATTTACGGTCTAAAACCAGTTTGCTGTCGTTTAAATGGTCAGTTAAAAAGCTGAAGTTTAAATGCAGCCGACCGAAGTTTTTTCAACCTCATTGTATGTATCTCTAATGTGTTGTGAAACGAGTACAGCTCATGGTATAAATGATTTGATAATTTTATATCTTTTGTTTACAATTAAACGGGTGTATGGTAGACTTTAAAAAAAGCTGAAGTAAAGAAGTATCGATTTATCATTGAAAAGCATTAGGAGGAATGTTTCATGGTCAGACTCAGCTATGAGGAGGAGCACCGGCTGGCTAAGGCTCTGTTAATTGCCTGCGGGCTCTCGGAAGATGACGCAGATACTGCCGCCGACGTAGTGACGCACTCGGATTTTACCGGCGTCTATTCTCACGGTATCTCCCGTCTAACTCTGTACCTGCAGCTGTTTGAGCACGGTGCGTACAACCCGAAACCCAATCTAACCGTACTTAAGGACGACAAGGCTATACTCGAACTCGACTGCGACAACGCCCTTGGTGTTGTTACCGTAAACCGCGCATTCGACATGCTACTGCCCAAGGCACGCGAATATGGTATTGCAATCTGTACCGGGCGGCGCAGCTCCAACATCGGCTGTGCGTCGTACTACGGCTGGAGGGCCGCAAAGAACGACGTTATCTGCATGGTCTGCTGTAACACCTATCTGTCCATGGCCCCGTACGGCGGTGCGGACAGGCTTATAGGCACGAACCCGATAGCCACAGGGGTGCCGACGGCGAAGGAGTTGCCCATAGTCATGGACATCTCAACCTCCGGCGTGGCTTTCGGCAAGATTCAAGCATATGCGCGCGAGGGAAAGGAACTGCCTGTCGGCTGGGCAAACGACTTCAACGGTAAGCCGACCACAAATTCCCAGGAGGCGTATACTGTTTTGCCTATAGCCGCACACAAGGGCTACGGCCTGGCGGTTATGGTGGACATTGTCAGCAGTGTGCTGTCCGGGGCCTGCTTCGGCAGCGAGATAGGTGCGGTTGAAAACTTTGAGAGCGAGAACACCGGTTTCTGCATGATTATGATTGACCCGTCCAAGTTCATGCCTATCGACCAGTTTAAAAATCGCGCGGACGAGTATGTGCACATGATGAAGGACTCCCGCCCCGCCGACGGCGTGAAAGAGATTTTCATGCCGGGCGAGTTGGAGTTCAAGCGTATGGTCGAAAATCGCAAGAACGGCGTGGAGTTCAGCGACGCCATTGAAAAAGAGCTTATAGATTTGGCAGTTACTCTGGGTGTCATACCTGATGGCACGGATTTTTCCGGACTTATGGAGAGAGTATAAGGTTCGGAAAAAATAAACAAGGAAATGGAATACACGAATCAAATAGGGAGAGGAGAAATCAAATGGCACTGGCAATTATAATTATCTATCTCGCGGCACTGCTGTTCACCTCGTGGTACTCCACCAGATTGCAGAAGAAGGGTTCGTCCAAGGGTTTCCTCTTTGCCGACCAGAAGCTTAGTTCCTTATTGGTTGCGGTCACGGTCTGCGGCCTGGCCGTCGGCGGAGCCTCCACAACTGGCGTGGCGCAGAATGCGTTCACCGGTGGTCTGTCGGCTGGCTGGTACGATGTGGCATGGGCGGCCGGAGCAGTAATGATGGGCCTACTGTTTGCCGGCAGGATGAGGAATGCGGGGTTCAAAACCATTAACGGCATGTGGAACCAAATATTCGGCAAGGGGTTCCAAACGTTGTCCCTTGTGGTACAGATTGCCACTCAGGTTACTATAGTTGCGCTTCAAATAGTTGCGGGCGGCTCTATATTAAGCGCCTTAATCCCCCAGATAAGCTATACAACGGGCCTAATCCTATCTGCCGCGATACTTTTTGTTATTGCCGGTGTAGGTGGAATGTGGTCCGCTGCGCTCTCGAACGTAGTCAACGTTATAGTCATCTATGTCGGTCTCATTCTCGGCTGTATTGTTGCAGTAATTCACTTTGGAGGCTTCGAGAATATAACCGCAAACTTGCCGGTCGGTATGTCCGGCGACGGTTCACACTGGTACAACCTTTTTACCGGTATGGGTACCGCCGCCATAGTAGCGTGGTTCCTGACCATGATACTGCAAGCCGCCCCGTCCTCTGGCACCATACAGGTTGCCGTCTCCGCCAAGAGCTCCAAGACCGCGCGCAATGGCTTCCTGCTCGGCGCACTTATGATGGTACCCGCTGGATTTATCTCCGCCATCTTCGGTATAATCGCGGCGGCGTTTTTCCCTGAGCTTGAGAATTCCTCCATGGCCATGGCCACCGTCACCGCTGAAATCAACCCCTTCGTTTGCGGGTTGCTGCTCGCCGGACTCTGGGCGGCGGGAGTGTCTACTGCTACAGGTTTGTTGGTCTCTCTGGCTACCATGTCCACAAGTGACTTCGTGATGCGCTTCTTTAAACCCAATCTCACCGACAAGCAGCAAGTTACCTGCTCACGTATTTTCATACTTGCCTTCTCCATAATAGCGTACATAGCCGCTACCACGATAACCGGTGTGCTCTCGTCGCTGATGAGTGTGCTAAATCTATGGGCGCCGTACACCATACTCATGTTTGGTATCTTCTACTTTCCGAAGACGCTCAAGAAATCGAGTGGCTGGATTGTATTCGGTGTTGGCGTCATTGCCTTCGTTGTAAGCCAGTTTTTCGTTCCCTCCCTGGCCATTCTGGGCCAACCCATTTATACCACCACAATTGTCTGCCTCGTTGCGTATATTCTCTGCGCAGTTTTTGACAAGAGGGTCTGTTTCGAGGGGCAGTACGTGTATAAAGAGATTTGAATTACATATGGGTACGTTTGCGAGTCAATGCCCAAGGAAAATCTACGACTTGTTTGTTAAGATTTACGAGGACTCCAGCAGAAAGTGGGAACAGAAGATTCATATCTCCTACGGCCTTGCAGACTTCACCTCCGTGGATGTACATCTGGAACAGGCATGATTTCGATCATGCCTGTTCCAGATACGTATTATTGTCGTAGCCTGTGCTGTTTTTTTCTGGCGAGTGGGTTAGCTTACTCGTTTTCCCAGTTGTGCCACACATTTTGCACGTCGTCGTTATCCTCGAACATGTCTATCATCTTCTGCATGTTCTTGATCTCGCCCTCGTCGGTGAGCTTGACGTAGGTCTGGGGTACCATCTCGGCCTGGGCAGAGAGAAGCTCGTAGCCGTGACCGGTGAGGTATTCGGCGACCGCGGCCACGTCGTCGGGGTCTGTGTAGACTTCAAAGACCTCGCCGTCCTGCTCCATGTCGGCCGCGCCGGCCTCGAGTGCATCCTCCATGACCTTGTCCTCGTCGAGATTGCCGTCCTCGTTGTTGACGACTATGACGCCCTTCTTAGTGAAGTTCCAGCTCACACAGCCGGTCTGTCCCATGTTGCCGCCGTTCTTGTCGAAGGCGTGGCGTACGTCGGAAGCGGTGCGGTTTCGGTTGTCGGTCATGGCCTCGACTATGACGGCCACGCCGCTCGGGCCGTAGCCCTCGTAAGTGACGGACTCGTAATTGTCCGTGCTGCCGGCGCCGAGAGCCTTGTCTATCGTGCGCTTTATGTTGTCGTTGGGCATGTTCGCCGCCTTGGCCTTCGCAATGACGGCCGCGAGGCGGGAGTTGTTCGCCGGATCGCCGCTGCCGCCCTCTTTGACCGCGACTATCATCTCGCGGGCAATCTTGGTGAAAGCCTGAGCTCTCTTGGCATCCTGAGCGCCCTTCGTTTTCTGTATATTATGCCACTTGGAATGTCCAGACATCGTTTCAACCCCTACAGTTATTTTAGCGCCCATTATTTTAGCACTTTTCTCGCGGCATTGCAACATATATTGAGCCATTGCAGAAACAAAATATATGTTGACGACCATGCTTTAGCGCGTTAAATTCCGGACTTGCAATTTGTTCAAGTGTATGCTATCATAGATTATCAGTTTTTTCTCACTGTTTTCGGATAAGCGGAGGCACAAAAAATGTCTGATTCCTACGAGAAATATTTGCGCGGCGCCAAGAACCTTGTGTTCCTGGGCGAAGCAGGCTCCGGCAAGACAGAGGTCTCTATAAACCTGGCTCTTGCACTGGCCCGCGAGGGTCGCCGGCGTGTGCATTTCTTCGACATGGACCAGACCAAGCCGCTTTTCCGCGCCCGTGACTATGAGACGGAGATGGAGAGGGAAGGGGTTATCTTCCATTTCCAGAGGCAGTACCTCGACGCCCCCACCGTGGCATCCGGCGTCATTGAAACGCTCACCGACCCTGAGTGCGTGGTGCTCATGGACGTCGGCGGCGGCTCGCACGGCTCCCATATGATCGGCCAGTTCGCGCATATCCTCAACAGGGACGATGCGCGAGTGCTGTATCTTGTGAACCCGTATCGCCCGTGGTCGCGCACTCTTGAGAACATCGAAGCCACCGTTGCGCGCGTCGCCGGTGCGGCGCGTCTGCGTGCGCTCCATCTCGTTGCAAACCCGAATCTCGGCCCCGCGACCACCGCTCAGGACGTGCTCGAGGGGCTGAAACGGTTCAGAGAACTTTTCCCGGGAGAGACGCCGGACTTCGTCTGCGCCCTCGAAGAGCTCTGCGCCGGATTGGCAGAGCGCGTTGCGGAGCAGCTGCTTCCTATACGCCTCAACACCCTGCCGGAGTGGTTAGGCGGTTCTGGCGGGGAACTTTGAGCCCAATATGGGAGAGAAATTAGAATTGGAGTGGTAAAAATGGCCAAAGGCAAAGTGGAAATCTACACCGAAGCCTGCAAGAGTTGCCTCTACTGCGTCAATACGTGTCCCAAAAAAGTCCTGGATACGACCAGCGCGGTGAACTCTAAAGGCTACCAGTATGCGGTCCCCGTGAATCCGGACGACTGCATAGGCTGCGCAATGTGCGCTACTATCTGCCCCGACGCGGCAATTACCGTTTACAGGGAGGTGAACTGACATGAGTGAAAAGATATTCATGAAAGGCTGTGAGGCCGTTGCCGAGACCGCCGTGCGCGCCGGTTGCCGGTTCTTTGCCGGTTACCCCATAACTCCGCAGAACGACGTCCCGGAGTATTTTGCGCGCCGCATGCCCCAGGTGAACGGCGTGTTCATCCAGGGCGAGAGCGAAGTCGCCTCGGCCAACATGGCCTACGGTGCGGCTGCCGCCGGTGTGCGCAGCATGACCAGCTCCTCGAGTTGCGGCATTTCCCTCAAGAGCGAGGCTATATCCTGGATGGCCGGTGCGCGCTTGCCCGTCGTTATCGCCAACTTCCAGCGCGGCGGCCCCGGCGTCGGCACGATACAGCCCGCGCAGCAGGATTACATGCAGGCCACTCATGCGAGCGGCAACGGCGGTTTCCGCATGCTCGTGCTCAGCCCCTCCACCGTTCAAGAGGCGGTCGACATGACATGGGAGGCCTTTGAGCTTGCGGACAAGTATTCCAACCCAGTGCTCCTGCTCATGGACGGGTTCACCGGTACCATGATGGAGCCCGTCGAGCTGCCCGAGCCTCTCACGGATGAGCAGATCTCCACAATCCGCGCCACCAAGACCTACGCAGCCACTGGCAAGAAGGGTGGTCCGCAGCACAAGGTCATGTGCGGCCCCGGACTCGACACTCGTGTCAGCCAGATGCAGATGAACCAGGAGGCTGCGGTCATGTACAACGGCTGGGAGGAGACCGAGGTCGACTACGAGGAGTACATGCTCGACGACGCCGAAATAGTCCTGACCGCCTACGGTATCTCCGGTCGTATCGCTAAGAGCGCCGTCAAAATTCTCCGCGAGGAGCGCATCAAGGCCGGACTGATACGCCCGAGAAAGGTGTACCCCTTCCCAGACGTCGCTTTCGAAAAACTCGACTTTGACAAGATTCGCGGCATAGTTTCCGCCGAAATGAGCATTCCAGCCCAGTACACAGAGGACGTTGAGCGCGTGATTCGCGGCAGGACCAAGATAGTCACCGCCCTATCTTCCGGCGGCGAAGTTCTGGATCGTGCCGTCATTCTGGACGCTGCGCGTAGCCTTATGAAGTAAGGAGGTCTGTGATATGATGGAAAGAATCTATTCCCGTCCTGCAGGTATTTTCGAGGGCGCGGTCACGGGCTTCTGCCCCGGCTGTATGCACTCGAGTGTGTGTAAAATAGTCTGCCAGGCCCTTGAGGAGCTTGGCCAGCTTGACAACGCCTGCTATGTGCAGGGCATCGGCTGCTGCGGCCTTGCCGTCACTTATTTTGATATGGACACCGTTGCCGCGCCCCACGGACGCGCCTGCGCCATCGCCAGCTCTTTCAAGCGCTGCAGCCCGGAGACCCTGGTATTCACCTATCAGGGCGATGGCGACCTCGCCGCCATCGGCCTGGCCGAGACCATGAGCGCCGCCAACCGCGGCGAAAACTTCACTGTCATCTTCGTCAACAACGGTATCTATGGCATGACTGGCGGCCAGCTCGCCCCGACCACGTTGCTCGGTGCCAAGACCACCACGACCCCCTACGGCCGTGTCGAGAAAGAGCACGGCGCGCCCATGCACATGTGTGAGCTGATTAACCAGCTCGATGCGCCGGCATATATCGCCCGTGTGACCGCCGCCGACGTGCCCAACGCCAGGAAGGCCAAGGCCGCCGTCAAGAAGGCGTTCCAGTATCAGCTCGAGGGCAAGGGCTTCTCGTTCGTCGAGTTCGTGTCCAACTGCCCCACCAACTGGGGTATGAGCCCGATGGAGAGCCTAGACCACGTGCACAACGTAGTGCTCAAGGAGTTCCCACTCGGGGAATTCCGCGCGAAGTGAGGAAGGGAGAGCGGAACATGGAAAAATCCTTCATAATCGCCGGTTTCGGCGGTCAGGGCGTCATGGTCGCCGGCCAGCTTTTGAGCTACACCGCCTGCGAGACCACCGATA
>CAYXVA010000076.1:0-5620 GCA_964467975.1 uncultured Oscillospiraceae bacterium
TTGACAGCGTCCACAATATGTGCTAGTTTATAAAACTGGACTGAGTCAACTAAATTTACGGAGGCCAAAATGAAAGCAGTATACTACATCAGCAACAGCCGCACCTGGGGCCACGTGGCCACCAAGGTCTGGGACATACTCGGCGAAGAGGGCTATCTCGCCGAGGGCACGGGCATCGACTTCGCCGGGCAGGAGGTCAGGAAGTATTCCGAAGGGGAGCACGAATACTACTTTGTGCCCACGGATACGGCGCTCTGCCTAGACTATCCGCGGTTCCTGCCGTACATGAACGCGCACTTTGCGGACTTCGACATGTCGGGTATGGTCACCTGGCACGAGGGCGCGCACGCGCCGGACAACGTACTAACCGTCCACTCTCTCGGCGACGTGGACTCGGGCATTTTCGGCAAGGCAGCACCACGATATATGCGCAATCTGCTGCTGGCCTACGAGCGCGAGCGCGTTGATCTGGGGCTGGACGCATACCACGTCGCGACGGAGGCCACACACTGGTCCGGCGTCCACGAGGGTCACGGCGACCCGCGTCTGCTGATACAGTATCCTGTGCCTATGGTCGACATCGAGGTAGGGAGCGCGCCGGAAAGTTGGGACGATGACACGGCTTGCAGGGCGCTTGCGCGCACGCTCACGCACGTCTTTGACGACGATGGGCGACGCGTGCACAACATACTCTGCGTCGGCGGCACGCACTTTGAGCCGAGTTTTGCCGAGGCCGTGTTCACCACATGGGGCGGCGACGCCTTCGGCGTGACGCATATTCTCGCCAACCAGTGGCTTGTCTCCGGTAAGTACGAGGACGGAAGCGGCCTTGAGCGCGCCAAAGCCTGTGTCGAGGCGATAGACGGCGGGGTGGAGGCCATCTTCTTCCATGACAAGCTCAAGGGCTGCTACAAGGACCTTGCCCGAAATCTGGGCCGCGAGCTCGGCATACCATTCTACAAGCACCAGCGACTGCGCGCGCCTGAAGAGCTGGAGTGGGACTGATGGGCGCGCTGACTGCCGACCAGGTCGCCGACGTACAGGGCTTTAACAAGGTGTATCTTGCGCTGTGCAAGCGTATGGACGACGCCATCCTCGACGCCGGATACTCGCTCACGGAGAAGGACGTGCTGCTGGAGATAAGCAAAACCGAGCGCTGCATGGCGAACGTGCTCGCGCAGAGGCTGCGTATAGACCGCAGCTATATGAGCCGCATGATGGCCAAATTCGAGCGCGGCGGGCTCATTGAAAAGACGCCTTCCCAAACGGACAACCGTGTGCGCTATATCCGCCTTACTGAGACCGGCAGGTGCGAGTTCAACCGCCTGAGCGACATACAAAACGAGCAGATACAGGGCGTGTTCGCCGGACTCGACGAGCCCGCGCAGCGCGCCATAACCGACGCCATGGTCATGATACGCACCCGCCTCTCCGAGGCAAACGACGTGATAAGCGTACGGCCTTTCACGCTGGGGGACATAGAGTATGTCGTCTCGCGGCACAAGACGCTCTATTACGCCGAGCGCCACCTGTCGGAGGTGTTCTCGGAGTATGTGGACAGGATTGTGAGCGATTTCGTGGAAAACTTCGACCCCGGCAGGGACTGCCTGAACATACTCGAGTGCAACGGCGTGCCGGCCGGCAGCATGGGCGCGGCGCACGTGGACGGCGATACGGCGCAGCTGAGGTTTTTCATGCTCGAGCCCGAGCTGCGGCGCTGCGGCTACGGCAACATGCTCTTCGAGCGCACGCTGGATTTCTGCCGTGAAAAGGGTTACAGGTGCGTCTTTCTCCTGACGATAACGGCGCAGACGGTGGCGCGGCGCGTTTTCGTCTCGCACGGCTTTGCACTCACCTGGAGCCGGGACAAGTCGGAGTGGGGCGAAGGCATCGTCGAAGAGCGCTGGGACATGCGCCTTGAGTGAAAAACAAAAGCACACGGTCGGGAGTTTTCCTCCGGCGGTGTGCTTTTGCATATGCGCATTTCGGACTTTGTTGGGCAATTTGGGTTGCAAGAGCGGGGGAAGTCGTATATAATTAAATAATAATGCCGCCCTGGCGGCAAGTCCACTGATGGGAGTGAACAGAAATGAAGTTTACCAAGATGCACGGCTGCGGCAACGACTATGTCTACGTAAACTGCTTTGAAGAAAACCTGCCTCCTGAGGAGCGCCCTGCCTTTTCCCGCAAAGCGTCCGACAGGCACTTTGGCGCGGGCAGCGACGGACTTATCTGCATCTGCCCATCCGACAAGGCGGATTTCCAGATGGATATGTACAATGCCGACGGCTCTCAGGCCCAGATGTGCGGAAACGGCATCCGCTGTGTGGCCAAGTACGTCTACGAGCGCGGCATGACTGATAAGACGGTAATCGACGTCGAGACCGGCGCGGGCGTAAAGACGCTCTGGCTGAACGTTGAAAACGGCGTGGTGGAGAGCGTGCGCGTCTGCATGGGCACGCCAGTGTTTGAGCCCGCCAAGATACCCGTGGACGCCTCCGGCACGGCTTTCATCGACCAGCCGCTCGAGGTCGGCGGCACGGCCTGGAACGTGACCGCGGTCTCGGTCGGCAACCCGCACTGCGTCGTGTTTGTCGACGACGTGGAATGGCTGGATTTGCACACGATTGGCCCGCTCTTTGAGAACCATCCGCTCTTCCCCGAGCGCGTGAACACCGAGTTTGTCCAGGTGATAGACCGCAACACGCTCAAGATGCGCGTCTGGGAGCGCGGCAGCGGCGAGACTATGGCCTGCGGCACCGGCTCCACCGCCGCGCTGGCCGCCGCCGTCGTCAACGGCCGGTGCGAAAACTCCGCCAAGCTCATACTGCGCGGCGGCGAGCTGCTTATCGAGTGGGACCGCGACAAGAACCTTATTTATATGACCGGCCCGGCCGTCACAGTCTACGACGGCGATTTCAAGCTGTAAACCAGCATTAGAGGTGCAAGATGCTAAAGCTCAACGAAAACTATCTCAAGCTGCCCGGCAGCTACCTTTTTGCGGAGATCGCCCGCCGGACCGCGGCGTACAGCGAGGCAAACCCGGATAAGCGGCTCATAAAGCTCGGCATAGGCGACGTCACGCTGCCCCTGCCGGCCGCCTGCGTGGCGGCGCTCAAGCGCGCCGCCGACGAAATGGGCGACAAGGCCACCTTCATGGGCTACGGCCCCTACGAGGGCTACGCCTTCCTGCGCGAGGCCATCGCGAGGAACGACTACGAGCCCTACGGCGCAAAAATCTCGCCGGACGAGATTTTTATCTCCGACGGCGCGAAGAGCGACTGCGGCAACATCGGCGACATCTTCTCCGAGGACTGCGTCGTGGCCGTCTGCGACCCCGTGTACCCCGTGTACATAGACGCCAACGCCATGGCGGGCCGCTCGGGCGACTACGTCGGCGACAGGTGGACAAATATCGTCTACATGCCCTGCACGGCGGAGAACAACTTCTTCCCGGAAATACCCGAGCGCGTCCCCGACCTGATATACCTCTGCTTCCCGAACAACCCCACCGGCATGGCCGCGACGAAGGAGCAGCTCAAGCCCTGGGTCGACTACGCCAACGAGCACGGCAGCGTCATACTCTACGACGCAGCCTACCGCGCTTATATTTCCGACCCCGCGCTGCCGCGCAGCATCTACGAGATACCCGGCGCGGAGACGTGCGCAATTGAATTTTGCAGCTTTTCCAAGACGGCGGGCTTCACGGGCACTCGCTGCGGCTGGACGGTCATACCGCGCTCGCTCGTGCGCGGCGGCGAGAGCCTGTACGACATGTGGATGCGCCGCCAGTCGACCAAGTTCAACGGCACGGCGTACGTGATACAGCGTGCCGCCGAGGCCGTGTACTCGCCCAAGGGCAGGGAGCAGGTCGCGCAGCTCGTCGGCTACTACATGAATAACGCCAGGGTGATACGCGAGGGCCTCGCCTCCGCCGGGCTCGAGGTCTACGGCGGCACGGACTCGCCATATATATGGTTCAAGGCCCCGAACGGCCTTGGAAGCTGGGAGTTCTTCGACAGGCTGCTCGGCGAGGCCAACGTCGTGACCACTCCGGGCGCGGGCTTCGGGCCCAGCGGCGAGGGTTTTATCCGCCTCACCGCCTTCGGCGACGCGGAGAACACCCGCGAGGCCGTTGAGAGGGTCAGGAAAATACTATGAAGCTGTTTACCGGCGACACCAAGGCGGCCTTGACAAAGGCCGCCGAAGCCGTGCTTGAGTGCGTCGCGGCAAAGCCGGATTGCGTACTGGCCCTCTCGGCCGCGTCTTCGCTCGAGGGCGTCTACGCCGCGCTGCTCGCGTCGGGGGCGGACTTTGCCCGCTGCACGGTTTTCCTGACCGAGGAGTACGAGCCCGGCACAAAGCGTCGCGAGGCGCTTGACGCCATGTTCCTTAAACGCGCGGGCATATCGGACGTACATGTCCCCACGGCTGAGGGCTATGACGGGGCCATCGCCGCTGCGGGCGGTATAGATCTGGCGCTGCTCGCAATCGGCGCAGACGGGCACATCGCGTTCTGCGAGCCGCTCGCGGCCTTTGACAGCGAAACGCATGTCACAAAGCTGATTGAGAGCACCACGCGCGAGGAGTGCCCGGGGCTTGACACGGCCCCGGCGCGTGGCGTGACCGTCGGCATACGAACGCTCATGCGCGCGAAGCGCGTCGTGCTCGCCGCCACAGGCGCGGACAGGGCGGACGCCGTCGAGCGCACCGTCGCGGGAAGGGCGCACATTTCCATGCCCGCCACTCTCATGCAGCTGCACCTCGACGCGCTCCTATGCGCGGACGAGGCCGCAGCGGGCAACCTCGCGTGAGCGGCTTAGGCGCAGGCGGGGCGCGGCTAAAACTTGCTTTCGGTCCGCCGGATTGCGGCGGCAGCCCTGAATAAGGGCGTATAATTCGGATATTTGGAGGCAACTATGTCAAAATACTTCGGCACCGACGGCTTCCGCGGGGAGGCCAACGTCGACCTCACCGCCGAGCACGCGTTCAAGATAGGGCGCTTCATAGGCTGGTACTATGGCCGGGAGCACAGGGCAAAAATCGTCATTGGCAAGGACACACGCCGCTCGAGCTACATGTTCGAGTGCGCCCTTTCGGCCGGGCTCACGAGCTCGGGCGCGGACGCGTATCTGCTGCACGTCACAACGACGCCCAGCGTGAGCTACATCGCGCGCGTGGACGACTTTGACTGCGGCGTCATGATAAGCGCGAGCCACAACCCCTACCATGACAACGGCATCAAGCTCATAAACGGCCAGGGAGAGAAGATGGAGCAGAGCGTGCTCGACGAGATAGAGGCGTACCTCGACGGCGAGGGCCCGGAGCTGCCGCACGCCACTGGCGCGGACATAGGCCGGACTGTGGACTACTCCGCGGGCCGCAACCGTTACATAGGCTATCTGATAAGCCTCTCGACGCACTCGTACAAGGGCGTCAAGGTGGGCCTCGACTGCGCCAACGGCAGTACCTGGATGATAGCCAAGAGCGTCTTTGACGCCCTGGGCGCGGACACCTACGTGATAGGCAACAAGCCCGACGGGCTGAACATAAACGTCGAGTGCGGCTCCACGCACACCGAGGCGCTCCAGGCGCTGGTGCGCGAAAACGGCTTGGACGG
>CAYXVA010000076.1:5630-6914 GCA_964467975.1 uncultured Oscillospiraceae bacterium
CCTCGCGATCGATGAGCACGGCGGCTACGTTTCCGGCGACGAGATAATGTACATGTGCGCCAAGCACATGCACGAGCGCGGCCGGCTGGACAACGACACGCTCGTCACGACCGTCATGAGCAACTTCGGCCTATACAAGGCGCTCGACGAGGCGGGAATAAAGTACGAAAAGACCGACGTCGGCGACAAGTATGTCTGGGAGTGCATGCGCGAAAAGGGCCACCTGATAGGCGGCGAGCAGTCCGGGCACATCATCTTCTCCAAGTACGCCACGACGGGCGACGGAATGATAACCGCCATCAAGGTCATGCAGGTCATGCTCGACACCAAGCTGCCGCTGAGCAAGCTGCGCGCGCCGGTGACCATCTACCCGCAGGTGCTCAAGAACGTGATTGTCGACGACAAGGACGGCACCATGGCCGACGCGGCTGTCGCGGCGAGCGTGGCGAAGGTCGAGGCCGATCTGGGAGACACGGGCCGCGTGCTGCTGCGCAAGAGCGGAACCGAGCCGGTGCTCCGCGTCATGGCCGAGGCGCAGACCGACGAGCGCTGCGAGGCCGCGGTGGACGAGATAATTGAGGCGATGCGTACGAGCGGACACCTCGTGAGGGTGAAATGATGTACAAAATAGGCGAATTATTGGATTTGAGCCACACCATCGCCGCGCCGCTCTTCGAGGGCAAGACCTATCCCTGGGAGGTGCTCGGCGACATAAAGGGCTTCATCCTGGCCCTCGGCCCCACACTGCCGGCGGAGGAGTACGACAACCCGAGCGAGGGCGTGTGGATTGCAAAGGACGCGAGCGTGTTCCCCTCGGCGTACATAGGCGCGCCGTGCATCATCGACCACGGCGCGGAGGTCCGCCACTGCGCGTTCATACGCGGCAGCGCTATCGTGGGCAAGAACTGCGTCGTGGGCAACAGCGTGGAGCTCAAGAACGCGGTACTCTTCGACTCCGTGCAGACGCCGCACTACAACTACGTCGGCGACAGCATCCTCGGCTACAAGTCGCACATGGGCGCGGGCAGCATCACGTCGAACGTCAAGAGCGACAAGACGCTCGTTGCCGTAAAGAGCGCAGACGAGCGCATCGAGACCGGGCTCAAGAAGTTCGGCGCCGTGCTCGGCGACCACGTCGAGGTCGGGTGCAACAGCGTCCTCAACCCCGGCTGCGTGCTGGGCAGGGGAGTGAGCGTATACCCAACGAGCAGCGTCCGCGGTGTGGTGCCGGAGGGATGTATATACAAATCTGAAGGCAAAATAGTCAAACGCAGGTGAGCAAAT
>CAYXVA010000077.1:0-6889 GCA_964467975.1 uncultured Oscillospiraceae bacterium
CTTTGAGCCGTGCCATAACCATCTCGCCTATCTCGGTGGTGCTTATCTCACGCTCAAGGTTGCTCTGCAGCTCTTGCTCAATGTCGTCGGCAATCTGCTCCAGGGCGGAGAGCGCGACGGGGCGCTTCTCGCACGCCCTGACCATGCCGTTTATGAGCTTGAGCTTGTCGAAGGTCTGGCGCGAACCGTCGCGTTTGATAACTACGAGCGGCAGCCGCTCGATTATCTCGTACGTCGTAAAACGCTTCTGGCACGCCAGGCACTCGCGTCGGCGGCGTATGGTCGCACCCTCCTCTGCGGGACGCGAATCTATAACGCGGCTCTCGGAATAGCCGCAAAACGGACACTTCATGTATAATAACCCCCTGATCGACAACTTTACATAAGTATATCACACAAGCCGCGGATGCGCCACACCGAATATGCCTCCGCTGGCAATTTTTTTGCGTTGTTTTGGACGCCCTATACGGTTTAAAATGGGCGTGGTGATACATATGCGTACTTTACGGCGGATACTCGCCATGTCGTCCCCGGCCTGGGAGGTAGTGATACGCGCGCTGCAGCTCACCTGCGTTTTGCTTTTCTGCGCGTTTATGCTGCTTTTGGAGGCTGGTGTATTCAAATACGAGACAAGCCATCTATATTACATAGCGCGCGAGCTGGCCACGCTGCCGCAGGCAATACTGCTCATAGCGGCGATTGCAAGCGCGGTCATAGAGGAGCACGCAGGTCTCTGAGCACAGCCTCTATTTCCTCTCGCGTGTAGAGCGCGTTCAAGACGTCGCGCATGGCAGCGCCCTTTAACTTCTCGGGAAGGCCCAGCTTTCCAAGAAGGGCCCGCCTGAGTTCCGCGCTGCCCTCGCGTCCGGCGAGGCCCAGCTCGTAGAGCACGGCGGGGGTGATCTCCCCTCCTGCCCTGCATGCGCCTTCCTCGCCCTCAAGCATAGCTCCGGCGCGTCTTAGGGCCTCCACCAGCACCTCCGGGCTCATCCCCTCCACGCCCAGCGTACCGGCCTTGGAGGCGGCCTTCTTGCGCCGCTCACGGCCCGGCACGTCGGGGATATAGGCGTGCTTCACCCGGGAAGGGTCTATCGCGCCCTTGAGGAAGCCGCGTATTTGAAAGCCCGCGCCGTCGCTGTCGGTGAGTATCACAAGCCCGCGCGCGTCGGCAAGACGGCGCAGCAGCGCGAGCTTCTCCCGGTCGTTGAAAACGCCGAAGCCGCCGGTCTCCACTATCACGGCGTCAAAGACCTGACTGAGCGTGTCCTTGTCATATCGCCCCTCGCAGACGATGACCTCTTTTACGCGTATCATGCGCACTCCACCGCAAACCGGGCCAGCAGTTCGTTCAAGCGCTCCTGCGCGTCGCCTCCGGCGCTCTTCATTGCGTAGTCGGTCTCCACGCACAGCTCCACCGCGCGCTTGAGCCCCGCGAGCGAAAACCGGCGCGCGGAAGCGGTGAGGCGGTCATACGCGAAGCTGTTCTTCGCACCGGTGCACTTGACGATGAAGTCGCGCCCGAGCCGCTCTTCCTGCCCCAGCCGCGCGGCGTAGAGGCGGCGCATCTGGTAGCTGACCGCGCCGAGGATGAGCAGAGGCTCCTCGCCCATGGCGATAAGGTCGCTCATGCACGCCGCGGCGGCGTCAAAGTTGCGCTCGGCGAGGCGGTCGGTCATGTCGAAGGCCCGTGTCTCCGGGATACGGAAGGCGAGGCGCTCGACGTCCTCCACCGTGACCTCCTCCCCCGCCGTCCCGGCGGCAATCTTCTCAATTTCCGGCAGCAAGGCGTTCATAAGGCTTCCGCTGGCGTACACAAGGGCCTCGCAGGCGGCGGGGCCTATTTTTTTGCCCAGCGCGGCGAAGCGGCGGCGTATCCAGTCGACCAGCGCGCTGCCGCCCTGTTCGGCGAAGTCTATGTCTCGCGCGTACTTGCGCAGCGTCTTGACCGCCTTCAAGCGCCCGTCGGGCTCATCGGAGCCGGTGTTGATAAAGGCGAGTGTGGCGTAGTCGGGTATGTCCGAGATAATGCCCTCTATCGTCTTGAGGTCGGAGTCCTTGCAGTGGTTGAGGTCAAAGCCGCGCACGAGCGTGAGCGTCCGCTCGCTCGCAAAGGGCAGCGCGTTCACACTGTCGGAGAGCTCCTGCATGTTCAGCGCCGGGCCTGAGAGCTCGCGGAGCGAGAAGTCGTCCACGCCCTCAGGGAGGCACGCTTTCGTGAGCTCCTCGACAAACCTTGCGAGCAGATAGTCCTCCTGCCCGTGCAGTAGATAGAGCCGCTTTGGCCCCTCCTGCTTGAGCTCGCGGCTGACGTCCTTGTAGTTGAATTCCGGTTTGCGAAAGGGTTTTTTAGCCATTTTCATCTATCCTCACAGTGACGTTTCCATTCAAGTCGGTGCGGTAAATCTCCGCGCCGGTTATGGCAAGGCGCGCAAGCGCCTCGTCGGTCGGGTGGCCGTAGCTGTTGTAACCGACGGAGACTACGACGGTCTCCGGGCGTACGGCGTACACCAAGTCAAAGCTGTTTGAGTAGCGTGAGCCGTGGTGGCCCGCAATAAGCAGCTCGGAGCGGGGCAGATCGCCGCTCTCCACAAGAATCCGCTCAACCGCTGCCCCGGCGTCGCCGGTTATGACCGCGTCGTAGCTGCCGATGGCGGCGAGAATTATCAGCCCGCGCTCGTTTTCATCTCCGACGGAGCGCGGCGCGAGCAGCTGCAAATTGAGCCCCGCCAATTCGAGCTCTTCGTCCTCGGCGCCTATCTCCACCACCTGCGTGCCGTTTTTCTCCGCCGCGGCGAGAATACCGGGCAGCTCGCCGTCCGAATCGTCCGTGCCCGCCGGTATGTAGAGCGCGCCGACGTTCACGCGCGTGAGCAGCCGCGCGGCGCCGTTGGCGTGGTCGGAGTGCAGATGCGTGAGCACGAGCGCGTCTATGCTGTACCGGCCTCGCCCGAGCAGATACTCGCTCGCCGTGTCCCCGGCGTCGTCCCAGGTGCCCATGCCGCCGCAGTCCACAACTACGGCGCTCTCGCCGGAGATGAGGGCGATGCTCTGCCCCTGCCCGACGTCGAGCACGGTTATGCTGTGCTCGTTTTCCGTCTGCATCCGCGCCGCGGCGAGCACAACTATGAGCAGCGCGGCGGAGCACGCCGCCGGCATGAGCGGGCGCAGATGCCGCTTGCCGTCCGAGTCCTTCGGATACAGGAAAAACGCGAGTACAAACGCCGCGTAGGTGAACACGAGCCACCACACGACCAGACTGTTGGCCGTGTACACCGCCGCATACGGGAGCTTTGCCAGCAGCTCTATCACCAGCACAAAAAGCCTGGCGGGCCAGGCGGCTATCCACGCGAGGGCCGCACCGGCCACGGGCACGATTATGCCCACCGCCGCCGCGGCGAAACCGACTGTGAACGCCGCGCTCACGCACCAGAGCGTAAGCAGATTTGCAACCGGCGAGACGAGCGAGACGTAGCCGAAAAGCATCGCCACAAGCGGCAGCGTGAACACCGTCGCGCCAATCGAGCTCGAGACGCTGGTAATAACGGTGCTGCGCATTCTGCGCGCCTTCATCTCCTTGCGGTTGAAGCGCTCGGACAGGTATTTGTAGAGCCGCGGCGAGAGCAGCACCAGCCCCAGCATGGAGCCGAACGACAGCTGCAAGCTGGCCGAAGCTATGCTCATCGGGTTTGCCGTGAGCAGTATGAGCAGCGCGAGGGCGAGGCTCGTCACCGCGTCCGACTCGCGCCTGAGCAGCGGCGCGGCCATACTGAGCAGCAGCATCACGCACGCGCGCACAATCGCGCTCGAGCAGCCCATCATGAGCGTGAATATCACGATAAGCGGCGCGCCGACGAGCGCCGCGCGGCGCTTGCCGCACAGCAGCGTCACCGCCGCCCAGAGGAAGCTCAGGTGCATGCCGGAAACGGATATCACGTGCGCCACGCCGGTTATCGAAAGAGCGTTGTCGAGTTCGTAGTCCGCGTAGACGCCGCCCGTCTCCCCTATCAGCAGCGCGAGCATTATATCGCGGACGTCCTCCGGGAAGGCAGTGCTTATGCTCTCGCCCATCAGCCGCAGCAGCTCCTGCGGGAAGTAGAGCGCGCTCTTCCAGTCGCGGCTCACGCCGTGGCAGGCCACGTAATACGCCCTCAGGTGCACTCCCCGCGCGGCGTAGACGTCCGTCGCCTCGCCGTAGCGCGTGGACGCGTCTACGAACCTGAGCTCGAGCTCGGCGAGCGAGCCCGGCCTGAGCTCGGGCAGGGCGCCGTCGTAATCGGAAACGGAGATGCCGAGCCGCGCCTGGCCCCGCTCGGCGAGCGTCACCTTCACGGACGCGTAATCGCCGTCGCGGTAGGCATATTCGTCCACACGCACAGTCACCGTCTGCGTAGTTCCGGCGAACTCGTCCGCCGCGTCCAGGAATGTGTGCGAGTACAGCCCGTACCAGGCGAGGCCGAGCGCCGCGAACACGCACACGAGTACGCACACGAGCCGCCGCTCGGCGCGCAGTGCGGCCGCAGAGGGTACAATCAGCAGCAGTGCAATTCCCGCGGCGATGAGGCGCCAGCCCTCGGGCAGGACATAGTGGGCGAGCGCAATCCCACCGGCAAAGGCAAATCCCGCCGTGGCCAGCTTGTACACGCGCCCCACCTCCCTGCTTTTTATCCATCATAACATAAGCGCGAAAATTATTCCACAGGCTTTGTCTCAGACTGCCAATAATTTGTGTGGAAATCTGCGGCATAGTCTGCTATAATATAAATGCGCATCTGGCGCTTGACAGGAGGCTTGCGCGATGAACATTGAATTAACACCCAAGGAGTTCCGGCGCTTGCTGGACATGGTGTATATAGGTAACTGGGTGCTCAACTCCACGCGCGGCGAGGACCGCTTCTCCGACTACGACGACGTTCAGGAAAAGCTGTTCGGCTACTGCGCGAAGCTCGGCATGAAGGACCTGTACACAACGTGGTACGGGCACGTGTTCCCCTCAAAGGCTTACGAGGAGGGCGGCATACACGAGGCCATAGCCGACTACGAGGACGCCGTGTTCTACGACATCCTGGCAGAGGAGCTTGCAAGGCGCGACATGAGCCTTGAGCACACCGACCCCGACGACGTGACCGAGCTCACAAACCGCATGGACGAATATTTCAGCGAGTTTGAGCAGAACGGCATCGACAACCTGACGATTGAAAAATAGCGCGCACGAAAAAGCCCCGGCCCGGCCGGGGCTTTTTGCCGTTTTTCGCCTTTTCACGCAAAAATAATGGCAGGATGGGTTTGCCCATCCTGCCGTTTTGTTTTTAGTAGTAGCGCTTTTTGTTCTTGCGAGCTGCCTCGCTCTTCTTGCGGCGCTTGACGCTGGGGCTCTGGTAATACTCCTTCTTGCGAAGGTCAGCCAGCACGCCGGCCTTTGCGCAGCTGCGCTTGAAGCGCTTGAGAGCGTTGTCGAGAGACTCGTTCTCCTTGACGTAGATTTCAGACATTGTATTCCCTCCCTCCAAAACGTCCGCAGACGCTGTCGGGGCTTCTATCCCATTGCTGGGGCTTAGCCTTTAACATATGCATTATAAGTGTTTGACCGCCTGTTGTCAAGCGCAATCTCACTTACGGGGCTTTGCTATAATATTGACGAGCTTGTTCTTGACCACGATGGTCTTGACAATGTCGCAGCCGTCGGTGAACTTCTTGACCTTCGGCTCGGCCATGGCGGCCTCCACGGCGACGGAATCTTCGCAGTCCATGGGGATGACGACGGTGCCGCGCAGCTTGCCGTTGACCTGGACGGCGATCTCCTTCTCGTCGTCGAGGGTCTTGGCGTGCTCATACTCCGGCCACGGAGACAGCGAGCAAATGCCCTCGAAGCCCTGTATCTCCCAGAGCTCCTCGGCCATATGCGGCGCGAAGGGGCTCAGCAGCGCGAGCAGGGCCTTGATGTCGCCGCGGCTGGGCGCGCTCTCGTAGAACTTGTTCACCAGGACCATCATCGCGGCAATCGCGGTGTTGAACTTCATGCTCTCGATGTCCTCGCTGACCTTCTTGATGCAGCGGTGGACTTCCTTCTCGTTGGCGGCGGAGTAGGCCTCATCGCCGTCTATCCGCTTCTCGGCGAGGGCCCAGATGCGGTCGAGGAAACGCTTGCAGCCCTTGACGGCGCTCGGGTTCCACGGCGCGGCCTTCTCAAAATCTCCGATGAACATGATGTAGAGGCGCAGCGTGTCGGTGCCGAACTCCTTGACGACGTTGTCGGGGTTAACGACGTTGCCGAGGCTCTTGCTCATCTTGACAATCGGGTGATCGGCCATCTCGCCGTACTTGTGGCGCAGATACTTGCGCACTTCTTCCTCGCTGCCGTACTCGGCAAGCAGCTCGTTGCGCTCAGTCTCGCTGAGGTTGGCGTAGTTGTGCGGGTTCAGGCCGAGTATCATGCCGTGGCTGGTGCGCTTGGCGTAGGGCTCCTTGGTCGGCACAACGCCGATGTCGTAGAGGAACTTGTGCCAGAAGCGGCTGTAGAGCAGGTGGAGCGTGGTGTGCTCCATGCCGCCGTTGTACCAGTCGACGGGGGACCAGTAATCCAGCGCCTCCTTGCCGGCAAGCGCCTCGTCGTTGTCCGGGTCGATGTAGCGCAGGAAGTACCAACAACTGCCGGCCCACTGAGGCATGGTGTCGGTCTCGCGCTTGGCGGGCCCGCCGCACTTTGGGCAGGTGGTGTTAACCCAGCCGGTCAGCTTGCTCAGCGGGCTCTCGCCGTTGTCAGTGGGCTCGTAGCTGTCCACGTCGGGCAGCAGCAGCGGCAGCTCGCTCTCGTCGATAGGCTGCCAGCCGCATTTCTCGCAGTGGATCAGGGGAATGGGCTCGCCCCAGTAGCGCTGGCGGGAGAATACCC